>SLOJ01000050.1 GCA_007132585.1 Bacteroidales bacterium
GAGAAAAGTGAAAAACTGGAAACAGAAACTAATATTAAAAATAAGATTGATTTTTTTAAGGTATTCATAACATTGTCTTTTCAGATTTAAAATTATAATACAGTGACTATAAATCACAGATACTGCTTTTCACAATAAATGAAAAAGCAGTATTAAGACTGAAAAGAAATGTGATCGGTTTTTAACTGGTGAGAAAAGAGAATGAAGTCTTTACCAACCCATTTGGGTGGTGGAATAAATGAATCGCTGAATCCTTGTTTATTTTCGCGCCTGTGATTCTCATAAAGATCATTTAACAGTATTGAAGCTACCTCAAATTCAAAGGGTTCAACTTTAAACTGTTGCCTTTCAACCAATACTTCGTAATCATTCATTATGTAAACCACTTCATTTTCGCAGCAGTTTTCGCATTGAGAATCCTTATCGGCACAACAGGAAACAGAGCCGTCAGAATTCAGGCTGCAGGCATTTTCAGAATTATGCTCATGATTATGATGTTCGCAGCAATCATCAACCTGTGCAAACAGATATATATCCGAACTTTCACAAGCCATACAATGATGGATAAGCAGCCTGAGCCCGGTGAAGGATACCAGGAAAATTCCGGCCAGGACCCATGTGAGTATATGCTTCAAAAAATTCTGCATCGATAAGTTTTAAGACTGCAAAATTAACAATAATTACTGAAATGATTTATGTGGTTTCACTGAGTGTATAATTCCCAAGATTTTCAAGCAGTTCATTTAATACAGCAATTTCAGGAATATTTTCGGCTTCAACGGTAACCATATCGTTTTCATTCGAAATCAAAACCTTTTTTACGCCTTCAAATTGCTGAATAGCATTTTTCACTTTTGTAACGCAGTGCTGACAATGCAGACCACTTATTTGAAAACTCTTTTTAACCATAATTTTTTAAAAGAAAATTACTCTTCGTTATACAATCTGTTATTCTCCAACAATTCAGGATCTCTGGGATAAATACAGCAATGGTGCAGGTTGGCATGGGTTTCTTCATCGGTTATAAAATTCTCAGTATCATGTCCTGCCTTTGCAATGGTACGTTCAATGGTTTCCTGGTCGGTACGGTTGCTGCGAAATGTTAATGTCAACATTTGTTTTTCCTGGTCCCAGTTTGCACGTCTGACACCACGCACGCTAAATGCTGCTCGTTCAATACGATCTTTGCACATGCCACAATTACCAAGTACGATTATTTCGACTTCTTCAACATTACGTCCCTGAGCGGCTGCATCATTTTGGGGTATTAACAAAAAAGCGAACATCGTAACAAATGTAAAAATGCTTATTTTTTTCAACATAATGGTTTAGATGTAAATGTTAGTAATATGATTATTAAAATATCCGGCAAATATAGAATTGTATACATAAAGATACTTAGATTTTTTATTTTGTACAAAGAACGCAGATAAAACAAAAAATGTTTAACATTTTTTTGGCAAGACAATAAGCTAAATCAATAATGGTTTCTAAATAGAGCTATCCATATTTAACCTGAATTAACTATAACCTGCCGAAACAATACTCGTTGCAAGTTGTTTAGAGCCTATTAACAGAGAAATAAAATTTATTCATTACCAGAAAGTGTATCAAAAAACCCTTATATTTTTATTTTTCATTTCAATTTCCACTTTGGCTTTTTCAGAACAGAGATACACCCTCAGGGGATCAGTTCGTGATGCGTCAAGCGGAGAGTACCTGACAGGGGTGAATATTTTTATTCCTGAGATTGATGGGGGTACCGTTACCGATATTGACGGAAAGTACAGCATAAGACTCATTGAGGGAGAATACACGCTGATCTTTTCATTTATCGGCTATCAGCGTTTCGAGCGAAAAATTGTTATGGATACAGATAAAACGCTGGATGTGTTTTTACAAAACGGAGGGTTGCGTCTTTCTGAAGTGGTTATTTCTGCCGAAAGAACCGGCCGTAATGTGGAAAGAGCCGAGATGAGTACTGTTAATCTTGATATTGAATCCATCAGGAATTTACCTGCATTTCTGGGTGAAGTTGATGTTCTGCGTGCCATTCAGCTATTGCCGGGTGTACAATCGGCAGGTGATGGCAATACAGGATTTTTTGTGCGTGGCGGAAATGCAGATCAAAACCTGGTATTACTTGACGATGCTGTGGTTTTTAACGCATCTCACCTTTTCAATTTCTTTTCAGTTTTTAACCCCGATGCCGTAAAGGATATTCAGCTATTTAAAGGAGGTATAATGCCTGAATATGGTGGACGATTATCCTCAGTACTCGATGTGCGTATGAAGGATGGCGATAAGAATTTGTTTAAGATGAATGGAGGATTAGGTTTGATATCGAGCAGACTTACTGTAGAAGGCCCCATTCAACGTGGCAGAAGCGCCTTCCTTTTCTCAGGCCGCAGAACTTATGCCGATCTTTTCCTCAAGCTTTCTTCTGATGAAGCTCAGCGCGAATCGCAACTTTTCTTTTACGACTTTAACGGAAAAATGAATTATGTGCTCAACGATCAGAACAGATTATTCTTTACCGGATATTACGGAAAGGATGTGACTGTATTCAGCGAGTTTTTCAGTTTTGACTGGGGAAATGCCACCAGCAGTATGCGCTGGAACAGAATTTATAACGACCGTATGTTCAGCGATTTCTCTATTCTTTACAGCAATTACCAGTTTAACATAGCAGGTGAAGTAGGTCCTGCCAGTTTCAATTGGCAATCATTTCTGAATAATGTAAATCTGAAAGCAGACTTCAATTATATTTTTAACGAAAACAACAGATTTACTTTCGGACTTCAGAGTATTTACCATAATCTTGATCCCGGAACCATTGTAGCCAGAATTGAAGGAGCTGCAGGTGCTGAGTTTGATCTTTCAGCTACCAATGCACTCGAACATGGTATCTATTTCAATAACGAACAAAGTTTGTTTAACGATCGTCTGTTGCTTGTTTATGGTTTGAGAAACTCTGTTTTTCAACTTATTGGACCTGGAAACCAGTATGTTTTTGACAGATCTGATCCGCTTCAGTGGGAAATTACAGATACCCTGCAACTGGAAAGAGGAACATTTTATGATGAATTTATTAACTGGGAACCCCGCTTAAGTTTTAGGTTCAAAATCAACGAAAAGAGTTCAGTTAAAGCAAGCTACAACCGTATGGTGCAATATATACAGCAGGCACAAAGTGCGCAATCTGTTGCACCCTATGATGTGTGGTATTCGGCAAGCAATAATATCCCTCCCCAGGTAGCTGATCAGGTTGCCCTTGGCTATTTTCGTAATTTCCTGGAAGACAGGATAGAAACATCTGTTGAGGTATATTACAAAGATCTTCAGAATGTTTCTGATATTGTTGATAATGGAGATATTCTCGGCAATGAATTCCTGGAAGGTCAACTAAGAATCGGGCGGGGATGGGCATATGGTGCTGAATTTCTTGTTCAGAAACAATACGGAAGATTAAACGGATTTATGGGGTACACCTGGGCTGTTGCAAAACGACAAATTGATGATATTAATAATGGAAATGCCTACTTTGCACCCAATGACCGACGACATGATCTGGGCTTGTCGGGGAGTTACGACATATCCAAAGCCTGGAATGTAGGAATGAGTTTTGTTTATGCTACCGGTACTGCAATTACCCTTCCGGTAGGAAAAATGTTTTACCAGGGTGCATTTGCCCCGATTTACTCCGATCGCAACTCAGGCAGGCTCCCCGATTATCATCGACTTGACCTGTCTGTAACTTTTACTCCCAATTTAAGGGACCGTGACAGCAGGCGTTTTGAAAGCAGCTGGAATTTTTCAATATTTAATGTGTATGGAAGAGTGAATCCTATTTCTGTGTCTTTTGCAGAAAATTCCGACAGACCGGGAGTGCCCAATTCATCTTTTTTCTATATCCCCGGCCCCATTCCCGCTGTAACATGGAACTTTAACTTTTAGAATGTAATCATGAAGCTACTTGAAAGAAAATACAACCTGATTGTTGTGGTTCTGGCACTATTTGCCGGCATAACTGCCTGCGAGAAGGATGTCATTCTTGACCTCGCCAGTATTGAAGGGAAGTATGTAATTGTGGAAGGCAATCTGATTGATGACGGCTCAAGGCAATGGATAAGACTTACACGTTCTTCATCCTATTATGATGTTACTACAGGTGAAGCGGTGCAGAATGCTTCAGTAACCGTTCAGGGCAACAATCAGAGCTGGGTTTTCCAGGAACTCATTCCCGACAGCTTGCCGGGTTATTACTTCAACTCACTCATCAGTACTGCACTCATCGAAACAACCTATGAGCTGAACATTGAAACCACCAATAATCAGACTTTCTTTGCACAAAGCCAGATGAGACCTTTACCTGAACTCGATTCGGTAACGGTAAAACTGAATCCCTTTTCCGAATTCGATTTTTTCGACACTACTGTGTATGATGTAATTGCCCATTTTGCGGATCTGCCCGGTGAAGGTGATCATTACCTGTTCAATCTTTATATAAATAATAAGCTAAAAACTCCCAGACCGTCAGACAAAGCACCAGTAAGTGATGAAAATCTGGATCCATATACATCATTTGCCGTTTTAAGTGTCAATGAAAATGATATCTCTCCCGGAGACACACTTACCCTTGAGATGCGTAGTATTTCAAAGGAGAAATTTGATTTTTACAATATCTTTTTTAACCAAACTGACCTATCGGGCAACCCTTTTGCGGGAGCTCCGCCGGCCAACATTCCCACAAACCTGAGTGAAGATGGCAGAGGATTTTTCCAGGTATCATCGGTAAACAGGAAAAGTATCATCTTCCAGCCCCCGCAATAATATATCATTAACCCTTTTTTATTTCAGGATATCATATTATTTGCATTTTTTCAGCTAAATAAACAACTGAACATTAATATATTTGTAAAAAACTATTGATATGGAAAACTTTGCTATATACAATCCGGTTAAACTACATTTTGGTGAGGGAGTAACAAATAAAATAGGCGAAATAACTGCAGAATACGGCAAAAAAGTCCTTCTTGTTACCGGTCAGGGATCTGCCAAGGCAAGCGGTGCATGGGATGATGTGATGGATCCTTTGAAAGAAGCCGGACTGGAATTGATAGAATTCAGTGGCATAAAATCGAACCCGATAATTGAAGATGTAGACAAAGCCGCAGCTTTAGCCAAAGAAAAAAAGGTGGATGTTATTGTTGCACTTGGTGGAGGCAGTGTTATTGATAGCGCAAAGATCATTGCCCTGGCAGCCAGGTATGATGGAGCAGCATGGGATATTATGGAAGAAAAGTATAAACCCACCGAAGCATTACCTCTTATTGCTGTGCTTACACTTGCCGCCACAGGAACCGAAATGAACCCTTACGCGGTTGTTCAGAACAACTGCAAGCAGGTAAAAAAAGGCTATGGTAATAAGCTTATCTATCCCAGACACAGTTTTCTTGATCCTTCTTTTACCCTAACTGTATCACGTGACTATACTGCATATGGTGTAGTTGACCTGATTGCCCATTCACTGGAAGCATGGTTTGGTCAGGGAGACGCATCATTGACCGACAGGTTTACAGCTGCTATCATCCGGGAAGCTATGAAATACGGCCCCGAACTTCTGGACGATCCTAAAAATTATGACCTGCGGGCACGCATTATGTTCGCTGCAACCTGCGCGCTGAACGGCATGACCGTTTTCGGGAAAAAATACCAGGACTGGGGTGTACATGCCATCGGCCACTGCCTGTCGGTAGTTTATGATGTTCCCCATGGAGCTTCACTTTCCATTGCCTACCCCGCATGGCTGAAAGTGCAAAAGGACAGGATCCCCAAACGCATACAGGAGCTGGGCACAGCAATATTTGAAACCAATTCGGTTGATGACATCATTTACAAAACAGAGTATCTGTTCAAAGGCCTGGGAAGTCCGGTATCACTAAAAGAAGCCGGCATAGATATTTCAGATACACAGGAAAGGGAAAAGCTTAAGAAGGTAATGGTAAAAAACAAAGTAAACGGCCTTGTGCATAATCTTGATGAGAAGGATTATGATAAATTACTGGAACTAATGGGGTAAATTCACTTTGTGCCCGACTATAGATTTTCTCTTAGGAAATTTAGTCGGAGCGCGATCCTGAAGTCGCACCCCGAAATACACTTGACTTCCGGAGTTAATTATTTTTAGGAGTTTCAGCAAATTCACTCAAAAAAATCAAAGAAAAACACTGCTGCGGCCCATGCTTTGGGCACTCCACGGGCAGACCCGATGCTGTTACCGATGCGATCGCGAACTGTGCCATCATCATCAATACGGCCAATGGAATTACCGATACGGTCTCTTACTACCCCATCATCATCAACACGGCCTATTGAATTCCCAATGCGATCGCGGATGGTACCATTTGAATCAATGCGGCCCACACTGTTTCCGATACGATCGCGGATAGTACCGTTACTGTCAATGCGACCTATGGTATTGCCGATGCGATCACGCACCCTGCCATCGGAAGAAATGCTACCGGTTTTGTTTCCGATGCGGTCGCGAAGGTCCTGAGCTGATAATTGATCTGTGGAAACTCCGGTAAAAAACAAAAGAAGGATCAGGGTCAGGTAAGCAGGTTTCATAATTTTTTCTTTTGAAATTTTATAAAGGCTAAAGCGACAAAAGCAGAGATGCTAACCGTTGCGTCTCTGCAAATGTAATAAATTAGTCCTATCAGAAGTTGTGGGCTATATATGAATTGAGTTTAGTGATGCTGCTGTTGAAAGTAAATGCCCTGTTTACCATAAAGTAGTTTTGTTTATCAACAGCGTTTGCGTAAGCAAACTGTGCAAGTTTCAGGCGGTTAGACTCAAAAGTAAGTAATCCCATTAATTCATAAACCTGTGCCGAAGTAACATTGCTTGCAGCAATGGCCTGTTCTGCTATTTTCAACCTTGAGCTGTCGAAACTGGTTGAAGCTATTGTTCTCTTCAGCATTTTGAACGCCTGGTGATTCATAACAGGAGGCATATATCCATATCCATCTCCGTATCCATAACCAGTTGACTGATACCCGTATTGATACTGATTATGTTTCTGATGATGCATTGCCTGGGTTTCCTTTACCCTGTAACGTCCTCTGTGATCTATCATCGCAAAAATACGCGACCTCCCTTTTATGTTTATGTGACCTGAAAATACTACTACCGGCTGATGATATGACTGACCGTACCCGTTGTAGTAAACATTGTACCTTACTACCTGCAGGTAGTGACGACCAGGTTTAAGGCCTCCTATGATATGGTGAGTGCGCATATGGTTAAATTCCTGGTTACCTATCATTACGGTAAAAA
>SLOJ01000030.1 GCA_007132585.1 Bacteroidales bacterium
CGTAAGCTGAAGGATGGAGATATTACTCCGGCCTGCGCAGGATCATGTCCGTCAAATGCACTGGTTTTTGGAGATCTTAATGATCCTGACAGTCGCGTGGCTAAACTCGTAAAAGATCCGCGTAACTATCATCTGCTGGAAGAATTACATACACTTCCTACAGTAGGATATCTTACAAAGATCAGGAATAAAAAAGATTAAAGAAAAGTTTTTCGGAGTTTAACGCTTCGGCAAACAGTTGATATATAAAAGGTTAAATATGATCCATAAAACAGATCATTGAACATCGAAAAATAAATACATATGATAGCAAGTGGTATACGATGGCCTATGGTAGCGGCCGCCAAGAGCAATAACGAAATTACCCGCGAACTGGTTGCTCCCAACGAAGATAACTTGCCCGTCTGGTGGTACGTTGGCATGGGTCTGGGTACCCTGATGCTGGCCTATGGAGCCTGGGCATTTTACATGTCTCTAACCGTAGGTCTGGGAACCTGGGGACTTACCAACAGTGTGGGCTGGGGATGGGATATCATCAACTTTGTATGGTGGATTGGTATCGGACATGCAGGAACTGCTTTTACTATCTTTTTCCTGGTATTCAGACAACGATGGGCTGCATCTATAAACAGAACTGCCGAAGCCATGACAGTTTTTGCTGTTTTATGCGCAGCGTTGTTCCCCTTATTACACATGGGTCGGCCATGGCTTGCTTTCTTTATAATGCCATACCCCAATACCCGCCTTCTTTGGGTCAACTTTAATTCACCGCTGCTTTGGGACGTTTTCGCTATCAGCACCTATCTGTTAATGTCAATAACACTGTGGTATTTTGGTATGGTTCCGGATCTTGCCACCATGCGCGACAGGGCTAAAAATAAAGTTTCCAGAGCTATCTACGGTTTCTTCAGCATGGGCTGGGATGGTTCCATGATTGCTTACAACCGTTACGAAACACTTACGCGTATACTAGGCGGTTTGGCAGCGCCACTTGTAATTTCAGTGCATACTATTGTTGCACTCGACTTTTCTATTTCCATATTACCGGGTTGGCATGCTACCATTCTCCCTCCCTACTTTTTTGTGGGAGCAATTTTCTCGGGGTTTGCCATGGTGCTTACCATCATGATTCTCCTGCGAAAGGCATTTAAAATATCTGATTTTATTACTGATAAACATTTTGATGCCATTGCCAATGTGCTCAAATTCGGTAGTCTTGTTATCGGGCTTGCCTACGCCATTGAAATTTTTATTGCATGGTATTCAGGTGTGGAATACGAGATGTATACTTTCTTAAATGCAAGGGCTACAGGCTCTTTCTCGACTGCATTCTGGATAATGGTGTTCTGCAATGCCATTGCACCACAGGTATTCTGGTTCAAGAAAGCCAGAAGAAATGTATGGATTCTTTTTACCGTATCAATCATTATCAATATTGGTATGTGGTTCGAAAGATTTATCATTCTGATTTCATCCCTGGCAGAAGACTTCCTGCCATCAAGCTGGACTGACTACTCCCCCACACTTGTTGATATTGGGATATACGTAGGAACCTTCGGCATATTTATTTGTGGTATGCTTCTGTTTATAAGATTTATACCCATTATTGCGGTTAATGAAGTAAAAGCATTTAAGAAAGATGGAAATTGATATTTGGTTGAGAAGTCAAGATGTTTAGGGGTTGAGATGTTGAAGAGTGAAGAAGAAGAACCTGAAATGAGAAAAAAGTATAAAACATTGAAAAATTAAAGATATGGCTTACAAACACATCATTGCAAAATTCAAGGATGAAACGGTGCTTCTGAAGGCATTGACCATATTGCAGGAGCACAAAGTTAACCTTGTGGATATTTACGGGCCGTTTGCAACTCATGATATTCTTAAGAAATTTACACGCGAATCAAAACTGCCCTATGCAGCCATTATTTACGGACTCATTTCCATAACAGCAATATTTGGCCTTATGTATTATACCAGCGTAATAGATTATCCTATCAATTACGGTGGTAAGCCTTATTTCAGTTTTCCGCCAATGGTAGTGATCATGTTCCTGGTAACCATTCTGGGAACCACCATCTTATCTGTTCTCACATTCCATGGCCGCTCTATGGTTTTTCCTGGTAAACCAACACAGACTATTAACCCTGATGTTACCGATGATACTTTTTATCTGGTAGTTGATCAAAACTACAATCCTGAAGAAATAAAAGTATGGCTGAAGGAAAGCGGAGCAGACGAAGTTTTTGAAAAAGAGTTATAACGATAATCCAATCAATACAAAACATATGTTTAATATTAAAAATAAAACCGGAATAATCATACGTATCACTATGATATTATTGGTATTCGTTTTTGTATCCTGCGACCGGAGCAGGGAAGACAAAGGGTATGAGTATTTCCCGGATATGGCACATGGCCCGGACTTTAAAACTTATTCTGAAAATCCGGCAATGGAAGATGGGCGAACCATGCGCAAACCTGTGGAAGGAACCGTTCCGCGACACATGCAGCCCTATCCTTATACTGCCGATTTTGAAGGAAGAGAACTGGCAGGCCGGAACCTGAAAAATCCTTTGGCTATTAATGCCCGTTTACTGGAAGAGGGCAAAGCATTGTACGACATATTTTGCGCACAATGTCATGGAGTAGAAGGCGATGGACTAGGGTGGCTTCATACCAGCGGAAAATATGTTATACCTCCTACCAGTCTTATCAGTGATGAAATAATAGCACAACCTGAAGGAGAATTATATCATGTTATTACCGCCGGATGGGGTGTAATGGGTGAACACGGATCTCTTATTACACCGGAGCAACGCTGGAAAATCGTAGCTTTTATAGAACATATTATTCAGGACAAGAAATAAACCCTGCAACAATGGAAACAACATACACTCCAAAAAAGAACATGTATCTGCTTTTTGCAGTATTGGTAATTATTGGCATTATTGCTACCATAACAGGCTTTACAACCGATACCGAACGTACATGGAGCAATATTCTTCTTAACAATTACTATTTCATAACGCTTGCAATTGGGGCAACCTTATTTTACAGCATACAGTATATTACCAATTCGGGCTGGTCGGCATTAATTCAGCGTATTCCAATGGCACTGGGTGCATTTCTACCCATAGGAGCTGTGCTTATGTTTCTTATGTATTTTGGATTACCACAGGTTTATGAATGGGCTCAGCCTGAAATTACCGAAACCGATAAACTGATTGCACATAAAGAACCGTTTTTAAACGTGCCTTTCTTTATGATCCGTATTGTGATATATTTTGCTCTGTTCCTGAGTGTTGCCTTGGTGCTTAGGAAATACGCAAAACTGGAAGATGAAAATGCCGATATAAAATATCATCAAAAAAGTCGTTATTACGCCCAGGTATATATTTTTATTGCTGCCATTTTCTTTTCATTTGCATCCAAAGACTGGATCATGACTATAGACTCACACTGGTACAGTACCTTGTTTGGTTTCAGAAATATGGTATTGAGCATGTATTATGGTTCTGCTGCTATCATTCTGATGATACTTTTCCTGCGTTCGCAAGGGTATTTTGCCAAAGTAAATGATGCACACTTTCATGATCTGGCAAGGTATATTTTCCGTTTCAGTATTGTTTTTGGTTACCTTTGGTTTATGCAATTTCTGATATTATGGTACGCCAACATCCCTGAACTGACAGTTTATTACTACCCCAGGTTTATCGGCGATTGGCAACCCATGTTTTATGCAGAATTGTTCATTAACTTTGTAATCCCTTTTGTGGTTATGATAAGTGATGAACTGGGGAAAAAACCTAAAGTCCTGCTGGGCATCTCAACATTGCTGATGATTGGGTTATGGATAAGTATTTACGTTCAGATCATGCCCGGAGCATATGGGCCCATGAAATTCGGGTTTATTGAAATCGGAATGTGGTTGGGCTACGCAGGGTTATTTTTGGGTGCAACCTTTATGGCATTGAGTAAATTTTCATTGGTACCAAAAAATCACCCGTTTCTGGAAGAGAGTTTACATCATCATATTTAAAAAAAGAATGAAAGGTCTGAATAAAATTCCGGATTGGAAACCATTGACCCTGAAAATCCAAAATAGAAAGTAAACCAAATTAAGAAATGAAAAACCTAATATTAACACTACTGATCTTTATGATCGCTTTTTCAATATCAGCGCAACGCGGCCAGGGTTATGCACCCGAACCGGAAATTGGTATTGTGGAAAAACTGGACGAATACCTGCCCGAAGATATTTACATAATAAATACCGATGGTCAGCGCGAAAGACTTTTTGATATGCTCGACAAACCCACAGCCATTGCCATCGTGTATTACCGGTGTCCGGGTATTTGCAGCCCGTTCATGACATCCGTTGCTGAAGTAGTACAAAACAGTAATATGGTTATTGGTGAAGAATACCAGATCCTTAATATCAGTTTCGACCCAACTGAAGGAACCAATCTATCACGAGCAAACCAGAACAGTTACCATATGCTTATTGATAAGGACTTTGATCCTGACGGTTGGCGATTTTTCACTACCGATAGTCTCAATTCCAGAAAGCTTACCGATGCGGTAGGCTTCAAATACAAGAGACAGGGCCTGGATTTTCTCCATACTTCGGCTTTGATTTTTGTAAGTGACGAAGGAAAGATAACCAGGTATTTGCATGGCACATATTTCCTTGCTATGGATCTTAAGCTTGCGGTAGTTGAAACTGCAGAAGGCAAATCAGGCCCGTCTCTGAGCAGATTGCTTTCGTATTGTTACTCTTACGATCCTGCCGGGCAGGCTTACGTATTCAATGTAACAAGAGTTGCCGGAAGCATCATTTTATTTTTTGCTGTTGTAATCTTTTTGGTTTTGGTGTTAAAACCCAAAAGAAAAGTAACAAATTAACCAATTCTATATTTAAACTATATGTCAGAAACAACAACATCAAAACATGTAAGTTTCCTTGAATATAAAGGGAAGTACAAGGGTATATTAGGATGGATACTCTCTACCGACCACAAACGTGTTGGCTTGCTGTACCTTTATACGATGCTTGTATTTTTTTCCATTGCTGCCATTCTGGGTTTGCTGATGAAAATACAACTTATAGCTCCAGGATATACCATCATGGGTCCACAAGCCTACAACGCCATGTTTACGGTGCATGGAATCATCATGATATTTATTATAGTCGTACCAGGATTACCGGCAGTATTTGGTAATTTTTTCCTTCCACTCATGATCGGAGCCAAGGATGTGGCATTTCCCAGGCTTAACCTGGCCTCATGGTGGATTTACGTTATTGGAATTCTGGTAGTACTGTCATCACAATTCGTTGGAGGATGGCCTGACACTGGCTGGACATTTTACGCACCCTACAGCTTTCGAACCCCTGCCAATGTTTTGCCGGCTTTATTTGGTGCTTTTATACTAGGTTTTTCATCTATTTTAACAGGCATCAACTTTGTAGTAACTATACACAGGATGCGTGCTCCGGGTATGACCTGGTTCAAAATGCCCCTTTTCCCATGGACACTGTATGCCACAGCCTGGATACAAATTTTGGCAACACCGGTTATTGGAATTACACTTCTGCTCACAGTTATGGAAAGAGTTTTGGGCATTGGCGTATTTGATCCTACGCTGGGTGGTGATCCTATTCTTTATCAGCACCTTTTCTGGATCTATTCGCATCCGGCAGTTTATATTATGATTTTGCCCGGCATGGGCGCCATAAGTGAAATACTTCCGGTTTTTTCCCGAAAACGAATTTATGGATATAAGGCCATTGTGCTGTCATCACTGGCGATTGCTTTTGTAGGATATTTTGTATGGGGCCACCACATGTTTACATCAGGTATGAGCGGAAGGGCCCTTTACGCATTTAGTTTCCTTACTTTTCTGGTAGCTATACCTTCTGCTATTAAAGTATTCAACTGGGTAGCAACAATGCATAAGGGTTCATTGGTTCTTCAAACACCGTTTTACTGGGCAGTATCATTTATCTTTGTATTTATGATTGGCGGCTTAACAGGCCTTGTGCTCGGCTCTTTGGCCACCAATGTGCATGTTCATGATACACACTTCGTTGTGGCACACTTCCACTTCATTGTATTTGGTGGAACAGGCTATGCCTTTATGGCAGCATTACACTATTGGTTCCCGAAAATGTTTGGTCGTATGTACGATGCCAGCTGGGCAAATATCGGCTGGGCAACATTTTTTGGCGGCTTTTTAACACTGTATTTGCCCATGTTTGCTCTTGGTCTTCAGGGAATGCCAAGAAGGTATTACGATTATCTTCCCGAATTTCATACAGGTAATATCATCTCATCACTTGGAGCCATTTTAATGATTGCAGGTGCGCTTATTGTGATTACCAACCTGGTTAGGTCTTCAAGGCACGGTAAGAAAGTTACTGATAAGAACCCTTGGGGCGGCAGAACACTTGAATGGCAAACCGACACACCTCCTACCCTCGAAAACTGGGAAGAGATACCTACAATAACCGACTCACCATACGAATATAAATAAGCAGGCTATATGGAAAAACACGATGAACATACGGCACATGTGCACCGCGACGATGAAGGCGATAAGCTGGGCATGTGGTTATTTATTTTTACCGAACTGCTGCTTTTTGGTATGCTATTCCTTATGTATGCAGTATATCGCTTCAGAAATCCTGTAGCATTTCAACTAGGGGGAGAAGAACTTGATGTTTTCATTGGAACATTCAACACCGTTATTCTGCTTATCAGTTCTGCTACCGTGGCAATGTCCATTTCAGCCATTCAGAAAGGAAAGAAAAAACAAGCATTAATATTACTGGGGATTACCCTGTTTATTGCTGTGCTTTTTCTTGTAAATAAATATTTCGAATGGGGTGCCAAAATTGAATACGGCTTTTACCCCGGCAGCGATCTCTTGCATGAACTTGGACATGGTACTACCCTGTTTTTTGGCTTGTATTATATGATGTCGGGAATTCATGCTCTGCATATTCTGATAGGTGTTGGATTATTTATTTATGTAGTGACCCAGATCCGACGCGACAAGATACACTGCACTGATTATGTATGGCTGGAAAATACTGGTCTTTACTGGCACCTTGTTGACCTTATCTGGATATTCCTGTTTCCGCTGTTTTATTTAATTCATTAAATTGCTAACCTATGAGCGAAGAAAAACAACATATATCAAGCTATCGAAG
>SLOJ01000036.1 GCA_007132585.1 Bacteroidales bacterium
ATAAAACAAAAAAATACAATGGGTAAAATTATTGGAATAGATCTCGGAACAACAAATTCATGTGTTGCTGTAATGGAAGGTAATGAACCTGTCGTAATCCCTAATAGTGAAGGGCGCAGGACGACACCCTCTATAGTAGCATTTACAGAAAACGGAGAGAGAAAAGTTGGTGATCCTGCAAAAAGGCAGGCAATTATAAATCCTAAAAAAACGGTTTCATCAATAAAACGATTTATGGGTGAAACATTTGAGTCTACTGCCAATGACAGGAAGCGCGTAAATTACCAAGTGGTCAAGGGCGATAATGCAACACCAAGAGTAAAAATTGATGACAGAATGTATACGCCTCAGGAGATATCTGCTATGGTTCTTCAAAAAATGAAGAAAACTGCAGAAGATTATCTTGGCCAGGAAGTTACTGAAGCTGTAATTACCGTTCCGGCATATTTTAACGACTCTCAAAGACAGGCTACCAAAGAAGCAGGAGAAATTTCAGGTTTGAAAGTAAGAAGGATTATTAACGAACCTACAGCTGCTTCACTGGCATATGGCCTTGACAAGAAGAATAAGGATGTTAAAATTGCTGTGTTTGACCTGGGTGGTGGTACATTCGATATATCAATTCTGGAATTAGGAGATGGCGTTTTTGAAGTTAAGTCAACTCACGGTGATACTCATTTGGGTGGTGATGACTTTGACAATATTATTATTGACTGGCTGGCAGAAGAATTCATCAAAGATGAAAACATTGATCTTCGTAAAGATGCTATGGCTTTGCAGCGTCTTAAAGAGGCAGCCGAGAAGGCAAAAATTGAGCTGTCTAGTTCAACATCAACTGAAATCAATCTGCCATATATAATGCCGGTTGATGGCATACCAAAGCACCTTGTTCGCACACTGTCAAGAAGTAAATTTGAACAGTTATCTGACAAATTGATCCAGGCAACCTTAGAGCCTTGCAAAAAAGCAATTAGCGATGCCAAACTGACGCCTGCAGATATCGATGAGGTAATACTTGTGGGTGGATCAACACGTATTCCTGCCATTCAGGAGGTAGTTGAGAAGTTTTTCCAGAAAAAACCTTCTAAAGGTGTTAACCCTGATGAAGTAGTTGCAATTGGTGCTGCCATCCAGGGCGCTGTTTTAAGTGGTGAAATCAAGGATGTACTGCTTCTTGATGTTACTCCATTATCACTGGGTATTGAAACACTGGGTGGAGTTATGACCAAACTCATTGAAGCAAATACAACCATCCCTACCAAGAAGACAGAAACTTTCTCAACCGCTGCAGATAATCAAACATCTGTAGAAATTCATATTCTTCAGGGAGAACGTCCTATGGCAAAGGACAACAGGACCATAGGAAGATTTCATCTGGATGGAATTCCACCATCACCAAGAGGTGTACCGCAAATTGAGGTGATGTTTGATATTGATGCAAACGGAATACTTAATGTATCGGCTAAAGATAAAGCAACCGGAAAATCACAAAACATCCGAATTGAAGCTTCCAGTGGCTTGAGCGAGGATGAAATCCAAAAAATGAAGAAAGAAGCTGAAGAAAACGCCGAAAAGGATAAAAAATTTAAAGAAGAGACTGAAAAAATCAATGCTGCCGATAGCTTGATTTTCCAAACAGAAAAACAACTCAAGGAATTCGGTGAAAAAATACCTGCTGAGAAAAAACAACCTATTGAGCAGGCACTTGAGGAGCTTAAAAATGCTCACAAAAATAAGGACCTTGCGGCCATAGATACTGCCATGAACACGCTAAACAATGCATGGCAGGCAGCTAGTGCCGAAATGTATAACGCTGCGCAAGGTCAGCAAGATGAAGAACAACAACCTGGTGATGACAACCAGCAGGGAGGTAACGATAAAGGAAAAGATGATGGAGAAGTTACAGATGTTGATTTTGAAGAAGTGAAGTAATTCATATCTTGCAGTCAAATAAAAAGCGAACATTTTAAAATGTTCGCTTTTTTTATGATGCAAGCTTTTTCGCCACAGATAAAGCTTTTTCGTAATCGGGTTGATCGGCAATTTCTTTCACGATTTCAACATATCTCACCATGTCATATTGATCAATAATTACAACGCCTCGTGCCAGGATTCTATGTTCTTCAATTAAAAAACCGTATTTGATTCCAAAATCTGTTTCTTTATGATCAGATACTGCAACAATTTTATCAATACCCTCTGCAGCACAAAATCTTTTAAGCGCTGCAGGTAAATCACAGGAAATTGTAATTATTTGTACATCTGATAATTTTGATGCTTCGAGGTTAAATCGACGTGTTTGCTCCGCACAAACATCTGTGTCAACAGACGGTACAGACGAAATTATTCGAACTTTCCCCTGAAAGTCACTTAATTTGACAGGTTTAAGATCCTGGCCTACGGCAATAAAGTTTTTGGCATGGCTACCGTTTTTTATGATTTTCCCCAACAGTGTTAAGGGGTTACCCCCCATTGTTACAACATTTGAATTTCTCTTCATAATCCAGGTCATTTAATTGTCTCAACAAACATCAAATATATTTAAATCCCATCACAATTGCAATTATTTTATGCTAAATGCACATCTTTTGCAAACGAATTAACTATTTATTAAATCAACTGCAAATTCGAAATAATTTTAAATTATAACAAGATGTTACAAGGATTGTTTAAGAAACCTGAAGTGAAAATCAAGATAGTAAAAAGAATGGATACGGTAAGTAAAGAAAAATGCTTATTGCCCCTGATATATAGCATCAAGCACCTGGGCAGAGAAGTCAGATTTTAATATAAAATGTTTTTATTTCTTACGGTCAAAAAAGGGATTTTTTGATGAAGCACTCAGCGGAATTCCCCAAATGATTTTTACAGAACTACTGAATATTTCGAGGTTCAAAGCTGCAATGCCTGCAGTGTGCATAATCCGGTTATCAACTCTGCTATCAGCAGCAACAGCAACAGCAGATCCGACAGCAATACCCAAATCGCCGATATTATAAACACAGGGCACTAATGGATATTTATCTTTTGTAGCACAATCGGCAAATCCGCATAAACTGCAAACTTTTAACCCGAGAGTTTTTATACGACTTCCGATAAGAACCATAGCATCAGCACTTGCCAGAATATTATCGGCATCACGTATAAATATATCATACTCTTTTTGTTCTCCTATTTTTCTCATTTCCATTGCAAGGAGTCGAATATCGTTTTCGGTAAGTATTGCCATCTCCAGATTATCAGCTCCCTTACCCTTTGGGGCCGTTCGTGCTGCAATCAACATTTTTTTTGCCACATCAACAACACTTTCCTGTCTTTCATTTATTTCAGAATAAATTGCCATAATTGCGATTTTAAAATTTCGCCTAAATTAATAAAAAGCCCGGTTAGTAAAAATCTAACCGGGCTTTTTTTGCTTATTTAAAATGAATTTACTTATCTGTAAATTTCGCCAGGCTTTCAATGTATCTCAATGGTACAATATTTTCATTCGTTTGGTTCTCATACTTACCTATTACAACCTCTACAAGGTTTTTATTATCCTTTTCTGAAGAATTTCTGTTGTAAAGATCAGAGCGATGCAACAACATAATTACATCTGAAAGTTCAGTAAGAAATACAGGCAAATTTTTCATTGAAGGTCTTTTTGAAGTACTTTGGCTATATAATCCAGGAATTTGCGAAAACAAAACTATAGGAATATTTAATTCCCTTGCAATATCTTTAATAGTATGAACAATTTTGCTGAGTTGTTCTTCACGGCTATCATTATCGTTGACAGACGTTGAAAGTAATTCAAGATAATCAATAATAACCAGATCAATATTGTGCATATTTTTCAGTTGTCTGGTTTTTTGGTGCAACTCATATGCCGAAAGGTTGGGAGTATCGTCAAGGAACATATTCGCCCTTGCGATATGGCTCACCAGTGTATACATATGATCCTTTTCACTGGCTTTAAGCTTGCCATTAATAAGCTTATCGAGCGACATGCCTGTTTCACTTTCAATAAGCCGGTTTGTAATTTTGGTGCTTGATCTTTCTGGCGAGAATATGGCTACAGAATGATTGTTCTTTATGGCTATATTGTTGGCAATTGATAACATTAGTGCAGTTTTACCCATACCTGGTTTAACTGCGATGGTTGTAAGTTGTCCTTTTTTGAAGCCAGAGATAACCTGATCTATATCTCTGAAGCCCGACGATAAACCATTGGATATTTGATTTTCGCCAAAATTTTGTTGAAGTGCCTGGTTTACCTTTTGTCTGAGACTGGCAAACTCAAACACTTCTGAACGCTCTGTGATTTCTAAAGTGTTTTCGTTCATAGCTTGAGGTTTTTAAAAAGAAAATCAGTTTGTTCAAATTTAACAAAAAAACAGTTTCCTGTTACGTTTTGGAAGGAGAGTTTACTTTTTTTATGATACCAGACCACTATCCCAATAAATAGTCATACTATATATGTAAAACGAAAAAATCAGGGGTAATAGTATAAAAATTGGCTGTAAAAGCTACTTTATATTCTTAAATAGCTATCTCTGAATGAAACCGGGCTATTCGAGAGAAATGAATTCGTAGGGCAGATCCAAATCCTGAATTAAAGATTTCCAGTCTTCAAAAAGTTCATCGTCATCATCAGAAGAATACCACTTTAATTTAACATTCTGGGTCTTTTCATTGTGTTCATTAAAAAGCTCGAGGATTTTATAGATATACTTAGAAGAGCTTGTGTTGTAATAATTAACTTTGAATTTTATGAGAACCGGATCTTTTACATCACCCGATAAAAACTCCTTCACCCAATCAATTAGGGGCTCATAGAACTCAAGAGCATTGGGCGGAAAAGAATTTCCCTTAATTTCAAAAACATTTTTTGCCGGGTCAAAGTTTATTCCGAATGTTCCTTTGGTTGGAGATATGATCAATTTCTTCTGCATGAATGTACTTTTTTATTCAATTAAACAGGATATTAACTAAACTACCTTTAGGTAAGCATTCATTAAATTCTTCAAACACATTCAGCTATTTTACCCTTATTTAATTATTCAAACCTAATACATTTTTACCAATTATCCCCATTAAAATCATTGCTCCGACAGATAAAACATGAACCTAAAATAGATTTTATTGTTTGAATAAAGTTTTCAATAGATAAAATACCAAAAAACACCTGTACAAATTATATGTTTTTATCAACGATCATAATATAAACATTTTCACATGAAATATTTTGTTTATGTATAATGATGCAACTAATAAACAACATATTTACTCCCTGATAGAATATATAATGAACTATTTAATGCATTGCTTGTTTTTTAAATGCGATCAAACACAAAAGACTTTTATTTTGTTTAATACAAATAATATATTATTTCCACAAATATAATTTAACTACACCAAAATGATTCATTATTCAATTAATGATCTTGAGAAGATAACCGGCATTAAAGCTCATACTATCAGAATCTGGGAGAAGCGATATAGTGTTGTTTCCCCACAGCGTACTGAAACCAATATAAGATATTACAATGATGATGATTTAAAAAAGTTATTGAATATAAGTACACTTAATAAGCACGGTTTTAAAATCAGCGACATTGTTAAAATGGGCCATGAGGGCTTATGCCAGAAAGTGCTGGAAATTGCCAACACTACTACAGATCATGAGACCAGCATAAACAATCTTATCGTTTCGATGATAGAAATGGATGAAGATAAATTTGAAAAAGTGCTGGCTTCAGTCATAATTAAAATTGGATTTGAACGAACCATTACAAACATAATTTATACTTTTCTCGAAAAGGTGGGTATATTATGGCAGGTGGGCACTATTAATCCTGCCCAGGAGCATTTTATAACAAATTTAATCCGGCAAAAACTTATTATTGCCATTGATGGTCAAGACAGCTATCCAAAAACCGATGCCAAAACATTCTTACTTTTTCTGCCCGAAAATGAATTGCATGAACTTGGTCTTTTGTTTTATTCATATATTATTAAAAAAGCAGGACATAAAGTTATCTATCTGGGGCAATCGGTTCCACTTAATGATATTTTGGAAGTAATCAAAATCAGAAATGCAGATTTTATTATCACCTATTTTGTAGCTGCCCTTGATCCTTCGGAAATTCCCGGCTACCTGTTAAAAATATCAGAAAGGTTTAGTAATAAAGACATATTTATAGCAGGCTATCAGGTTTCAATGATTAATGAGAAACTTCCTGAAAATATTAAAACATTGCAGGATGCAGAAGAGTTTAAGTCATACCTGAACAGGATATAATCATTTGATTAAACTTTTACATTCATGATCTAAACAAAAAAAGCTCTGTAATCAGAGCTTTTTTTTTATATTATTTCATAACATTATCAAAAAATACGTTAAGGATCTTTACAGGCCAGTTTTTAATTTGTATATTTAATGATAAAAGATAATTAAACAAAAAAAATCAACAGGCAAGGGATTAAAGTATTTTAATTCTTAAATATATTCCACAAACAGCGCTCCTTGTCAAATCAAACATTTTTTTTATGAAACTTATTCTGTTAAAATATTAAAAAAAGCTTGACTTTTGAGAATTTATGTTTAACTTTGATCATAATTAATTAAACAACAATCCTTAAACATTACAGATATGACAGCTATAGAATTCAATCACAAACTACTGGGACTTCAGAAAAACCTGAAATACTTTGCATACACACTTACTTCTAATTATGACGATGCACAGGATCTTGTTCAAGAAACTTTTGTAAAGGCTTTAACAAACAGGGACAAGTTCACTGCTGATACGAACCTAAAGGCCTGGACATTCACTATAATGAAAAATACCTTCATTAATAACTATCGTCAAAGTGTGCGCAATAATACTATTCTGGATAAAACTGATGATCTGTATTATTTGAATCTTACCAAAGAAAGCAGTGTTGGTTTACCTGACTCAAATTACAGAGTTAAGGAGATTCAGAAAGAAATTGCAAAAGTTGATAAAGATCAGCGCAAACCTTTTGAAATGTATAATGCTGGTTATAAGTATAAAGAAATTGCTGATAAGCTCAACTTATCAATAGGAACAGTTAAAAGTCGCATATTCTTCACCAGGAAGAAATTAATGGAGGCTCTAAAAGATAACTGATTGTTCTCCCCCTTATATATACTCCTGTTCTTTACCCCTGTATGGCTCTGCATACAGGGGTTTTTTATTATCATGTGTTTTGATAACTTTGTGCCGGTGCTAGCAAAAAGTATTATCTGAGAACTTGTTGATTCCATTTTATTTTCTTACTAATGAAGGTATTCAAATTTGGAGGAGCATCTGTAAAAGATCCTGATGCAGTTAAAAACGTAGCCAACATTATAAAAAACTACGCAAGTGGTCCGCTGGTAGTAGTGATATCGGCCATGGGTAAAACCACCAATGCCCTTGAAAGACTAACAGAAGCTTATTTTGAGCAAAAAAAGGACAATACCGAAAGCATCTTCCAATCAATAAAACAATACCATATAAACATAGCACAGGAGCTTTTCCCTGATAAACATATAGTGTTCAATGCGATTGAGCAAAAATTCTATCATTTGTATTATTATCTGCAGGAACCACCCGGGAAGAATTTCAATTTTGAATATGACAGGATTGTTTCTACAGGGGAATATGTGTCAACAATAATAATTGCACATTATCTTTCTGAGAAGGGTATCAAAAACCAATGGTATGATGCAGTATCCCTCATTATTACTGATACAAATTACAGGGATGCCGGGGTAGACTGGTTAAAAACTGAAAACGCAGTAAAAACAAGAATTCAACCCTTTTTCAAAAGGAATAAACACAATCTTAATCCTGTTGCCATCACCCAGGGGTTTCTGGGCGGCACCACGCAAGGCTTTATAACCACACTGGGGCGAGAAGGATCTGACTACACGGCGGCAATCCTTGCTTATACGCTCAAAGCATCGGAAGTAATAATCTGGAAAGATGTTCCTGGATTATTAAATGCCGATCCAAAAGTATTCGAAAGCACTAAGTTGCTGCAAAATATTTCCTATCAGGAAGCTATTGAGCTAGCTTACTATGGCGCAACCGTTATACATCCCAAAACTCTGAAACCGCTGCTGAAAAGAAATATCCCGCTCCGGGTAAAATCTTTTTTCAACCCTGAAGAAGATGGTAGTATTATTAACCAGGAGTTTCTTAACGACAATCTTCAGCCCTCATACATTTTAAAAACCCGTCAGATACTTTTGTCTATATTTCCCAAAGACTTCAGCTTTATTGCCGAACAAAATATCTCAAGAATTTTCTCCGAATTCGCCAGGGCTGGTGTAAAAATCAACCTCATGCAAAATTCGGCATTAAGCTTTTCGGTTTGTTTTGATGAAGATATAATTAAAACATCAGCATTACTTAAGAATCTGGAAAAGATTTATAACCTGAAATACAACAAAGGTCTTGAGCTTATAACCGTTAGACATTATGAGAAGGTAAATATCGATGAACTTTTAAAGGGCAGAGAAATTCTGATGGAGCAAAAAAACCGAACTACTTATCAATGGGTTGTAAAGAAAAATTACAAATAACGCTATTGAGAAACCTCAGGATATTTCTCGCTGAAGTTTTTTAAAAACTCTTCATTGGCATTTTCGCATCGCGATCCGGTTTTATCCATGCTAAACTCGTGGTAGAAATCAGGGTTTAAATCTCTGTTTCCTGAGTAAACCAATGGAATCCTTATTTGTGAGCCTGCTATGGGGTTTTCAGCTGAATCAAATTTCCCAATGTTGGGTGGGTGATTCTTTATAAACCATGAACAAACTCCAAACCGTGAGTATATTCTGCCCCAGGTATCACCTGATTGCACACGATATAACCGATCATCGGGTACTTTTACAACAGTATCATCTAAGATATCAGCAGTAGCAGAAGCTTCGTCAACAGATGCTTTACTTATTTCCTCTGTAGCAGGAGATGTTATTTTAACTGCTGGTACCGGATCATAAATAAATAAGTCATAAAACATATAAATAACCAGCAATGCAGCTAAAATAATAAGAGTGTATTTGGTTGCCGGTTGTTCCAGAGTTCTTTTTACTGATGCCAGGGTTGATGATTCATCTTGTTTACTTTTGCTTTCACTTTTCACATCTTTCTTCTTTGAAAGCTTTTCTCCTAACAATCTGCTTCCCTTTGTTTTTAAAGGATTAAATATTCTTTGGGCATGATCAAGGTTATAAAATGCAATGATTTGCACACTGGCAGAATCTTCTGTACCGGCCTGAATTGCCGTATCAATTAACCTGTAAGCCTTGGTTTGAACAGGCATGGGATCATTTAAAATTTTCAGTGATGCTTTTTCTGATACAGCTCTGTAAAAACCATCACTTGATAAGAGAATAATATCATCATTCAAAGGAACAAGTGCTTCCTTATTTACCTCCGGCGTAATGCTTCTGCTTTCACCTATAAAAGCTCCTTCAGCTTTACCGTCAATTACTTCACTTTTCCTCTTTAAAATAGATTCTTTCCTGGCCAGTGTAAATAATTTTCTGCCATTGAAAAAATCTACTGAGGCATTTCCAACCGCACTGTAGAAGCATTTATTATCTCTGATTAATATGATTGAGCAGCTTACACTTGGTGTTTTAAAATCCGGATTTTTCCTGGCATATTCAAAAATAAAACCATTGGCATAAACTATTGCATTATAAACTGCATCAGAAGGATCATTAACAAATTCATTCTCGAGATAATATTTAATTCTTTCAACCGTCAGTTCCGATGGTTGAATATTAGAGTCTTCAACGATATTACCATCGCAAATGATAAATACAAATCCATTTACACTTTCAAAAAAAGCCAGTTTATCACTGGCAACAGATAATGTTTTTCCTTTAATGCTATGATTGGCATATTCGAAATTCTTTAGCTTTTTATTAGCCATAATAAGCCCTGTAATAATAAATGAAGAATCTTCCTGATGATGTTATGCAAAAATAGTAATATTAAAGCATCTTTGTTTTATTGATGGAAGGATATTAAAACTTTTTAAACAGATTCGGAGATTGCGTTAACAATTGTAACAAAGTCAATAACATCCAGTTGTTCGGCTCTTTTACCGGAAAGTACTTCAGATGCTCTACTCCAATCTACATTCATTTGTTTTAATGAATTTTTCAAGGTTTTACGTCGTTGGTTAAATGCTGTTTTTACGACTTTGAAAAATAATTTTTCATCGCATTCCAATTTTTTTACTCTATTTCTTTTAAGTCGGATTACTGCAGATTTTACCTTTGGGGGTGGGTTAAAAACATTTTCATTGACCTGAAATAAATACTCAACTTCATAAAATGCTCTGCATAAAACACTTAAAATCCCATTCACCTTACCTCCCGGACCAGCAGCCACACGTTGGGCTACTTCTTTCTGAAACATACCTACAACCTCAACAATCTGATTACGATTTTCAAGCACTTTAAACAAAATTTGTGAAGATATATTGTAGGGGAAATTTCCTATGACAGCTATTTTATCTTCAGGAAAAAGATTTTTTAAGTCAGTTTTTAAAAAATCCGCCATGATTATTTGATTAATGAAATCAGGATAATTTGACTTAAGATATTCAACCGATTCTGAGTCAATTTCCATACCCATCCAATGCCTGTTTTCATCTCTCATAAGATATTTTGAGAGTATACCTGTTCCCGGACCAATTTCCAGCACGTGCATATAATCATCATGCCCGGTAAGACAAGATGTAATTCTTTTTGCAATATCTTCATCATGCAAAAAATGCTGCCCCAGATTTTTCTTAGGTTTTACGTATTGCAAAATAAATACTGTTCATTAATTGACTAAATCTCCCCTTAAATATCTGAAGCGATTGCGTGCGGTGACGGTGAAAACACTTCCCGGATAATCTGTGATAAGTGCCTGATACAAACGCATTGCTTCATTTTTATCTTTGAATATATCTTCGTGCAAATTTGCTCTTTTAAAAAGTGCTTCCGATGCAAGCAATCCTGTTGGATAAAGCTCTGTTATTTTCGACAGCAGGTCGTTTGCTTCGTCATATTTTCCTGTTCTGATATTTATTTGGGCTTTAGTCATCAACACATTCTCTTGTATTTTATTATTTGGAAAGATTTCTGTTAATGAATCAAGTACATTTAATGCTTTATCGAAATTATTCATAAAAGTATGCATTTCGGCCCTGGCAAACATTTCAAGAGGAATTGAAGTTCCATCTTCATCAAGATTGTCCTGGATAAGCAATGATAAAGACAAAGCATCATTGGCGATTAGCTTTGATGTTGCTGATTTAATTACATCAAGCTGGGCTTTGGCCCATGCAAACTCACCCATATAAAAAGATAAGCGAGCATTTTTAAAACGGGCTTCATGAGCAATAGGGTCGTCTCTGAATGTTTTATCTACCTGGGCATAAAGCAAATGAGCATCCCACATTTGTCCTTTTAAGAGTAAGATATCTGCAAGTTCTACCCGACATTCGGCTTTAACCCGGTTTGAGATATTTTGCAGATCAATGATTGTTTGCAGCAACTCTGCAGCTTCTCTGGTGTTGTTTAAATAAAAAGCTTTAAGGTTTGCCAGATTTCTAATCAAAGTAACCGAATGTGTTCTAATACCAATTTCCTCAATTGTACGCTCATATTCTCTTTCTACTTCCCTAAGTAAATCATAGTTAATATTATAGTCTGATGTTGCCTGCATGTATTTTACATCAAGTAATCCAACACGGGCATCAAGGTAATAAGGATTAATATTACCCATATTAACAATATATTCAAAACCCTGCAATGAAGTATCAAACTGTTTGTTTAAAGCACTTAACCTGGCTACTTCCAGAATCAGTTGACCATCCTGATCCAATCGCCGGTCAAGAATTCTTGCCTGGCGTAACGCCAATCGGAAATCCTTTTGCTGAATAGATAGCCATAGCAGCATCTCAGCAAAAATAGTTTTTGATGGATTTCTTTGGCTCCGTTCAAGAAGAATTCTTCTTAATGCATTGCTTTTCTTAAATTCAGGATCATTGTTTATTTCATCCTGTAATAGCCCCTGTACATTTTCGATATAAGAATCATCGATTACCAGAAGATCAACATACTCGCCCATCATTTTATCAAATTCTCCTTTACGGCTGTACAATGATGCAATTTGAATATTAAAAGGATATGATGCTCCCAGTAATTCTCTACCCTTCATGTAAGTTTCAAGAGCCCGGGCAAAATAGCTTCTGAAAATAAAAGCGTTTGCCAAATCATTTACAGATGGAGGGTGCGGATACATGTTCTTAATGAGATTGTCAAATTGCCTGCGCATTTTCCTGTTGTCTGATGATTTATCATAAACATAACCCAGATCAACCTGGTACCTGGCATTGCCGGGGTTTATTTCAATTTGCTGTTCGACCAGTTTAACAGCATCCCGAAACTTTTCTAATTCAAGTAAACTGTTCAGATAGTTATTATATATTACCGGAGACGGGTTTTCGTTGAAAAGTTCTTCAAAAAGTGCAGCAGCCTTTTCATAGTCTCCTTCACGCATGTATTGATTTGCAAGGCGCTCATTAGCAGATGAATCATCCTGTCTTTGGGCCGGTGCTAATAGAGGCAATACAATAATTAGGGATATCAGTAATAATTTCATATTCCATGATCGTTTTTCAATATTCAAACGCTGGTGTTACTGATTTGTTTTGATATGTAAGTGTGCTATCAGTTAATTAAATCAAATCCGGTGTAAGGAACTAATGCTTCAGGAATTCGAATTCCTTCGGGTGTTTGATTATTCTCAAGTAAAGCCGCAACTATACGGGGTAATGCCAGAGCACTTCCGTTTAATGTATGAGCTAAAATAGTTTTACCACTTTTATTTTTGTAGCGCAACTTTAAACGGTTTGACTGAAATGTTTCGAAATTTGATATGGAACTCACTTCGAGCCAGCGTTTTTGTGCAGCTGAGTAAACTTCCATATCATAGGTCATAGCGCTTGCAAAGCTTAAATCACCACCACAAAGTTTAGCCACCCTGAATGGAAGCTCAAGTTTTCTCAGGATACCAGATACATAATTCAGCATCTGTTCAAGTGTTTCATAACTTTTTTCAGGCTGAGTAACTTGCACAATCTCAACCTTATCAAACTGATGAAGCCTGTTTAAGCCACGAACATCCTTACCGTATGAACCCGCTTCACGCCTGAAGCAAACTGAATATGCTGTGCTTTTAACAGGGAGCTGATCTTCATGCAAAATTACATCACGATAAAAATTTGTAACCGGAACTTCAGCAGTAGGTATGAGATAAAGATTATCTAATGGTATATGATACATTTGGCCGTCCTTATCGGGCAGTTGGCCTGTGCCATATGCAGAGTCTTCATTAACCAGAAGCGGGGGCTGATATTCTGTGTAGCCGGCATTAATTGCTTCATCAAGGAAGAAGCTAATCAGCGCTCTTTGAAGCTTTGCCCCTTTACCTTTATAAACCGGAAAACCTGCTCCGGTAATCTTTGTACCGAGTTCAAAGTCAATAATATCATATTTACCTGTAAGCTCCCAGTGCGGAAGAGCATCGGTTGAAAGCTCTTCAATATTTCCCTGCTGGCTTACAATTTCATTTTCTTCAGATGTTTTACCTGCAGGAACACTTTCTTGTGGAATATTTGGCAACTGCACAAGTAGCTCATCCTGTTCATTTTCAAGGTTGGAAAGCTGCTCCTGCAATTCTTTCGCAACATTTTTCAATTCTGATGTTTTTTCTTTTAACCTATTTGCTTCTTCTTTTTTCCCGGATTTAAAAAGGTTGCCGATTTCTTTGGCCAAAGAATTACTTTCTGCAAGGGTATCATCCAGTTTTTTTTGTGTGGAACGACGACTGGTATCAGCAACAAGAAGTCTGTCTACAATTTCTTTTGCATTAAAATTTTTCACCTGAAGTTTTTTTATTACTTCTTCGGCCTGGGCACGGATTACTTGTATCTGCAGCATAATTTATTAATTTGTTCTATTTTAAAATTACAGGAAATATAAAACCTGATGCCGGTTATAAAGAAAGATCAAAATTAGAAAAATATGTTTTATGTCGATAATCAAAAAATAGTTGTTAAAAAAAGGTCGATAATCAAAAAAACCCGCCTTTGGCGGGTTCTTAAACTTTACGTATGAGAATTCAGCCTAAGCTTACGACTGTGCAACAGGTTCAATTGAAACAAATGATTTGCCTTCTGATTTTTTCTTAAATACAACAGTACCATCAATCAGTGCAAATAATGTGTGATCTTTACCCATACCTACGTTTTTACCGGGGTTATGTTTTGTACCCCTTTGTCTAACGATAATATTGCCGGCTCTGGCAGTTTGACCACCAAAAAGTTTCACGCCAAGTCGTTTGCTTTCCGACTCTCTTCCGTTTCGTGAGCTACCGACTCCTTTCTTATGTGCCATAATATTTTATTTTTTCCGTGTTAACAAAATAATGATTTATCAGAGCAACTCTTCAATCTGGATTTGAGTTAATGGTTGTCTGTGTCCGTTTAGCTTTTGATATCCTTTACGTCTTTTCTTTTTAAAAACCAATATCTTATCGGCTTTAACGTGTGCCAGCACTTTTGCTTTTACCTTGGCACCGTCTACAACAGGAGCGCCTACCTCAACCTTTTTTCCGTCGGCTTTCATGAGTACCTTTTCAAATTCTACTTCGGCACCCTCTTCAGCAGCCAAACGGCTAACAAAGATCTTCTGGTCTTTTTTGATCTTGAATTGCTGTCCTGCTATTTCTACTATTGCGTACATGTTTACAGCTTATTTATAAATTATTGATTAATTATAACGGGGTGCAAAGATAAATATAATTCTTTACAAGACAATACTTGTCTTAAAATATTGTTTACAAAAAGTCCTTTATGAAAAAAAGGCTAAATTGCTGTTAGTAAAGGAACTTATTGAACCAATTCCTGAGTGTGTGAGGAGGTCGGTTTGCCAGATAAACACCAAAAAGAATAATTACAATCCACAAGAAAAAAGTAAATAAAAATAATTCATCATCAATGACTCCCCAGGCAACAGAAACAATAGGCATTAAATATGTGACAGATGATGCAAAAAGTGCAGAAGTTCGCTTGATCAGCCAAAAGTTGGCTATTATGGCGATTGCTGTACCAAAAACCGATAAAATAACTATATAACCAAAACCCTCCCAACTACCTTGAACATATGACATACGCCAGAAAAAGTCAGTATAAAAGCTTAAAAAAATAACTGAAGGGATGCCAATAAATATAAAAGCCAGGGATGCTATTGTAATCGGGTCATAATCCGTCAAATAGTTTTTTATAAAATTCATATTTATTGCATAGCAAATGGTCGCTAATATAACATAAAACGAGTATTCAATATTGAGCGTTGCAGCTCCCTCGCCTGCTGTATATAATAAACCGGCAGCACCAATAAACCCAAGAAATACACCCAGTACATTTAAAAAATGTGTTCTTCGCCCAAAGAGCCAAACACCCAGTAAAAGAGTAAAAAGTGGTGTGAGAGAGTTTAAAATTCCGGCCATCAGGCTATCAAGCTCGGTTTGTGCTTTTGCAAATAAAAATGCAGGCAGAGCATTACCAAACAATCCGGCAATAAGAAAAAGATGAAAATTTTTTATCCGTAATTTTGATAATCGCATTAAAGCCACCGGAAGTAAGGCAATAAATGATATCGACACCCTTAAAGCACCTACCTGGATGCTATCAAAAACAACAAGCCCCCTTTTTATCAGTATAAAGGAGCTTCCCCATGTCAACATAAGGGCAATAAGCACCACCCAGTCAATTAAAACAGGTTTATTCTCTTCCTGCATATTGAAAAATAAACTTTTGAAAATGTGGACAAAGGTAATATCCTGTAGCGTAAAATCTTCAAATATTAACTCATGAAGTTTCATTTCCTGATTCATACCACTAAAAAAATGTATTATTGAAATGAGAACTTAATCTGATTGGATAAAAAATCGCAGCGCAAACAAATGTTTGCGCTGCGATTTAAGGTTTTATTATTTAAACCAAATAATGGTTGCAGGTATTTACCTTCTACCTGAAGATCTGCTGCTTTCGCTCCTTTGAGAGCTGCGGCTAGTTTGACTTGATGCTCCACTCCGACTTGAAGAACCTGAGCTTCTGTTGACCGACGTACTACTACCTTTTCTACTACTGCTGCCAGACCTTACATTTGATGCTGGTTGTCTTGAACTGCCTGACCGCTCTGAACGCTGAACCGATGTCGACCTAGTATTACTCCGGTTCGAAGCAGGTGGTGTTGCACGCTGGGTTCTTGAACTACTGCTGCCTGAAGAGTAATTACGTTCATTTCTGGGTGGTCTTGCAGATGTTTCTCGTGACCGTGATGTTTTATTTTGTATTGCCTGTTTACGTGTACGATCAGTAGATTGTCTGTTTACATTTCTTGCAGGTGTTGCAGAAGTTTCGTTACGCTGTCTTGAATTACGATCTACAGAAGTACTGCGATTTGCGGAATTACTGCCAGTTGTTACTCGTTGTGTACGTGCAGGAGTAGCCTGTCTTGCCGCGCTTCCCGAATCAGCATTTCTGCTAACGGCAGCAGCCTGTCTTCTTCCTTCACTTGACCTGTCTGCAGCTGAACTTGAAGAAGTAGCTCTTGCACTTTGCCGGTTTGCATTATTAATAGCTGAACTGCTTCTGTTACCCACCGTGCTGCCACGTGAATGTCTTTGAGTATATAAAACTTCACCTTCTTTCCTTTTATCGGGGCGGCTGTAAGTATTTTTGTAACTGCCTTTATTAATATTTACAACTACAGTTGTTGAATAGTTACGGATATTGGTATAATAATGTGTGCGGTAATGTCTGCATCTGGGATATCTCCAGGGACGGTAGTATGCATAATAGTGTGCATGCCAGTTATAATGATAGCCGTAATAAAAGTGCCAGTAATGTGGTGTCCATGGTCTCCACCAGGTTGGGTAATAACCCCAGTGCCAGGCTGAACGCCATACCCTGTATGATGGTCTGTAGATATGTACAATTACGGGCCAGGTAGCAACTTCATAATAAGTCGTTCTTATTACAGTGGTATTTCGGGGTTTGGCAACTGTACCACGATATCCCGGATTGGGAGTTTCGGCATAAGCGGGTTCAATTATATAATTAGGCCCATATAGTGCTTCATCACCAATCAACTGAACCTGAACTGATCCGTTGCGGAATTTTTGGACTGTAAATACAGCCACATCCTGGTACTCGTATTCATTAAGAGCAACTCTAAGTGCTATATTATGGATGTCTCCTTCCACATAATCAAATACCTGAATATAATCAACATATCCGTCGCGGTTCAGGTCAAGGTTATTGATCATTGATTCGGGGTCATTGAGACTTCTCTCAAATCCTTCAAGGGTTTCAGATTCCTGGAAGAGATTCATTACGGCGTAAAGATTCAGGTTATCACCTGGCAGTCCAAGATATTCTTCAGGCCAGTTTTGTGCCGTAAGTACGCTGCTGCTTGCGAAAAGTAGCGCGATGATCGGGGTTAAAATAAGCTTTTTCATATCTGTAGGTTTTAGAGTGGGTTTCATTTTGTCCATCATAAAACAAAAGCCATGCCACAAATCAATATCAACATCAATCTACTGTTTTACAGTACTTTAAAATCATGCTGGTTAATATCATATATTAATTAATTGTTTTCAGCTAATACAAACTGAAAACCTGAAAGAAAGAAATACTCTGCAAATCACAACTTTTACCTATGCAATTGAAAGGTGTTCCTGAAAAAATAATCATCTTACATTTAATAAATTGAATTTTTTGATTAATTTTGCACTCCGTTTTTCACACGGAAATAATATTACAATCAATTATTTATAAAAATTTTAAAACCCAAGTCAAATGGTAAGACAATACGAAACCGTTTTCATTATGACTCCCGTTTTATCTGATGAACAGATGAAGGAAGCGGTAAGTAAGTTTCAGAAGTATCTGAAAGACAAAGGAGCTGAAATTGTTTTTGAGGACCACTGGGGATTGCGCAAACTTGCCTATCCGATCCAGAAAAAGTCAACAGGTTTTTATCACCTGATCGAGTTTAAAGCTGAACCTGAGTTAATTGCAGAAATGGAGCTTGAAATGAAAAGGGACGAGCGTATTATTCGCTTCCTGACCGTTTCACTCGATAAGTTTGCAATTGCATACAGCGAGAAAAGGCGTAGAGAAAAGGAAGCTGCAAAGGCTGAAGAAACCAAGTAATTAAAAACCCGGAAACAATTTAAAAAATGGCAAATCAACAAAATTCTGAAATTAGATATCTGGCTCCGATTGCTGTAGATATCAAAAAGAAAAAATACTGCCGCTTTAAAAAAGCCGGCATCAAATACATTGATTATAAAGACGCAAACTTCTTATTGAAGTTTGTTAACGAGCAAGGAAAAATACTTCCACGCCGTCTTACAGGTACATCTTTGAAGTACCAGAAAAAAGTGTCAAAAGCAGTTAAGAGAGCAAGACATCTTGCCCTAATGCCTTACGTAGCAGATCTTTTAAAATAGGGAGGAGTAATAATGGAAATAATTTTGATTCAAGACGTTCCCAATTTGGGATTTAAAGATGATATCGTAAACGTTAAAGACGGATACGCCCGTAATTTTCTTATTCCTAAAGGTATGGCAATTATGGCTATGTCTTCAGAGAAGAAAAAGCTTGCCGAAACTCTTAAGCAAAGAGCTTTTAAAGAAGAAAAGGTAAAGAAAGAAGCTGAAAAACTTGCCGAGAAAATGGCGGATATTCATGTGAAGATTGGAGCCAAGGTTGGTACATCAGGTAAGATATTCGGATCTGTAAACGCTCTTCAAATTGCTGATGCCATCAAAAATCAATATGACATTGATATTGACCGTAAAAAGATTATGGTTGATGGTGATGCGGTCAAAGAAGTGGGTGTTTATAAAGCCAAGGTAAATCTTCATAAAGAAGTTCGCTTTGATATCAAGTTCGAAGTAATAGCTGAATAAACAAGTTCATAAAAATAAATGCAAACCTGTCTCGAAAAAGAGACGGGTTTCTTTTTATAATAACACCCCTGGTCAAATATGATTTCAGCTAACCGTATAAAGCAAATAAAGGCCTTGTCTCAAAAAAAACACAGGCGGGAATCAGGGTTGTTTATCGTTGAAGGAGATAAAGCTGTAAGTGAACTTCTGCAGCAATCTGATTGGGAAATCAGTCATATTTATGCCCTGCAAGCCTGGCTGGATGAAAATATTTTACCCCCAAATACTCTCTTTGATAAAGTATCTGAAAAAGAGTTGAGCCGTATTAGCGGTCTTACCAAACCCAACAGGGTTTTGGCGGTTGTAAAAACTCCTGAAAGAGACATAACGGAATTAAAAACGGGTGGCAAGCTTATCCTTTTACTCGACAACATTCGTGATCCCGGAAATTTGGGTACAATTATCCGCACCGCCGATTGGTTTGGTATTGAAAATATTATTTGTTCTGAAAATACTGCCGAACTATATAACCCCAAGGTGATACAATCTGCTATGGGTTCTTTTCTACGAGTAAAACTTTATTATACATCACCCGAAGTTTATCTTAGTAGCTTGTCTGAAGAATTACCTGTAATGGGTGCACTACTAAATGGTGATAATATTTATAAAAAGAAGTTCCCTGATGAGGGTATTGTTATTATTGGCAATGAATCAAGGGGAATTTCTGCAAATCTTATAAATTACATTACGCACAGAATATATATCCCCAAGCATCGCGATATAAATAAAAAAATTCTTCCTGAATCACTTAACGCTTCGGTTGCTGCAGGTATTATTCTATCACATTTGAGATCTCAGTAAAGTATGAAAACAGAATAGAGATACAAAGATGGCAAGCTAATTTATGAGATTCCTTTGATGAACATTATAAATAAGGAATTGTTTCTTTAATTGAAGAACAAATGCTAACACTTAAAACATCCTGATAATAATATGCAAGTTTTTTTTCTGGCTTTAGTACTTGTAGCAATTGCGATCGGTGGTATTGCAATCAAAATGTTTCTTATTCCGGGGGAAACATTTAAGAAAACCTGTGGAAGTACTTTTGATCCCAAAACAGGAGAGCGCAAAGACTGTTCTTGTGCATCAGGAAGACCCGAAGACTGCCATAGTTCTGAAGAAACAGATTCATCGGAGTTAATAATTAACCTTAACAAACCTGAGTAATATTTCAATAGGGATTCCTCCTTTAGAAATCTTTCATCTTTGAACCAGTTATTTGATTATCTGATTTAGGTCACTGATAGCGGCGACCAAAATCTTACTAAAATCTGAAACTCTATTCCAGTTCCGATCTTGGTATTACCTTCAGTCCTTCTGTAGTATAAGTCCCATAACCTGTTTCTCCTGCAGCATATATAAAAAATGCCTGAATATCTTCACGAGATAGAAGAAACTCTTTAGAATCTTCGAGCCCCATTACCATAAAAGCTGTAGCAAAAGCATCGGCAGTCATACAATCATCAGCAAAAACAGATACACTCAGCAGGTTATGGGCTACGGGTCTGCCGGTTTGAGGATCAATGGTATGAGAGAACCTCTGCCCACCTTCTTCATAATACTTTCGGGTTGTACCGGATGTAGCTACAGCCCTGTCATGCATCTCAACCATATAGTCCCAATCCTGTTTAGATAACATATCGGAAGCAGGCCTTTCAAGGCCAATTCTCCATGGTTTACCATCAGGTTTAAAGCCTTTTGCTATAAGATCGCCCCCTATTTCAACCATATAGATATCAATACCCTTACTTTCAAGAAAAGAACCTGCAACATCAGAAGCATAGCCTTTGGCTATGGCATTAAAGTCGAGTTGTATTTCCGGTATTGTTTTATTAACCTGGTCTCCGGATATAGAAACTTTCTCATAGCCCACTATATTCCTTAAACTATCAATTCTGGCATCAGTCATATTTTGTCTCTCTTGAAAACCAAACCCCCAGGCATTAACCAAAGGGCTTATGGTAGGATCAAATGCACCATTTGTTTCTTCAGCAATTTCAAGACTTCTTTCCAAAACCGTTAGGAAGTGATCATCAGCCCGGGTTGTTTCGTTACGATTTATTTTTGAAATAACTGATTGGGGCTGATAATAAGACATAGACTGGTTAATTACTTCGAAAATACTATCCATTGATTCGGAATAATCTATACCCTTTTCACAATAGTATGAAACAGAATAATATGTACCAAAAACTACTCCCCTGATATTTACAAAACGGGGTTCGCGTTGCAGGTTCCCGCAGGAGAAGAAAAATATAACAAATAAAATAAAGGCTGACAAATAGATCTTACGCATGTTTTATATCTTTTGATTTACTGACAAGAGGTTCGGTATGAATCGATATAAAGGTTTCTTTACCGTAGTTATTACGAAGGGTTTTCTCAAGATCCGTAGCGATCTTGTGTGCTTCTTCAATATTCAGATGGTTTTTAACCTTAATATGTATATCAATAGCAATATGATTACCTATTTTTCGTGTTTTTAATTCATGTGGATCGTGCACTCCGCTAACCCTTGAAGCCAGTTGAATTATTTCATCTTCATGCTCTTTCGGTAGCGAAGTCTCTATCAATTCGAGTAAAGTATTACGTGTGATCTTTATTGCAATTTTAAATATAAAAATTGAAACTATAACTGCTGCCAATGGATCAAGTATTACCCACTTTTGTCCTAAAAATATCGCCCCACTTATTCCCAATAAAGTTCCAAATGATGAGTACACATCACTACGATGGTGCCATGCATTTGCCTTTACCGCCTGACTATTGGTTTGATTGCCTACCTTAATTGTGTATCTGAACAAGAATTCTTTAACAAGAATAGATCCTATTGCAGCATAAAGAGCTGCCATACCCGGTTGCTGAAGAACATTACCCTGATAAACTGAGTATATCTTCATTACACCATTATAAAACAAACCAATTCCAACCAATAGCAAAACTCCTCCAACAAATGCCGTAACGAGTGTTTCGACCTTTCCGTGTCCGTATTTATGGTTATGATCGCGTGGGCGTGATGCAACAGAAAGACCACCTAAAACAATCAGGTCAGTGGCAAAATCACTAATGGAATGCACACCATCGGCTACCATTGCAGAACTCTTTGCCAGAACTCCTGCTACCAGCTTTAATAATGTAAGCAAAAGATTGGCAATAAAACCCAACCAGATTACCTTTCGGGCTTTATTATTGGAATTATTTGCCATTTTTATAGGATGATAAATACAAAACAGCCCTGATCTTTGTAATCAGGGCTGCAAAGTTAACCTCCAAAATCATCTAAGTCAATGTTTTCTTCAGGGACACCCAAATTGTCGAGCATTTTAAGAACTGATTCATTCATAATGGGTGGTCCGCAGAGATAGTATTCAACTTCTTCGGGTTCTTCATGTTTACTAAGATAATTATCTAATACGACCTGATGAATAAAACCTGTATAACCATCCCAATTATCCTCGGGCAGTGGCTCAGATAAAGCAATATTGAATTTGAAATTTGGAAATTTCTTTTCTATTTTTCGAAAATCTTCTTCATAGAAAATCTCTCTTTTTGATCTGGCTCCATACCAATAAGAAACCTTACGATCAGTTTTTAAGGTTTGAAATAGATGGAAAATATGTGAACGCAAAGGTGCCATACCTGCCCCACCACCTATATAAACCATTTCCCGCTCGGTATCTTTTATGAAGAAATCACCATAAGGCCCCGAAATGGTCACCTTGTCACCAGGTTTTCTTGCAAATACATAAGAAGAACATATACCGGGATTCACTTTCATAAACTGATTATTTTCCTTATCCCAGGGGGGTGTTGCAATACGAATGTTG
>SLOJ01000203.1 GCA_007132585.1 Bacteroidales bacterium
CTGATAATAAATATTATTACTTTTGCACCGACAGTTGAATGATCAAATCAGAATTCTTACCAAAACTGAATAGAATGACTTATACGAATTCCGTAATTACCGGCACCGGTAGTTATATTCCCACCGTTGTGGTAAAAAACAGCGATTTTGTAAACCAGACCTTTTTTGAGAAAGATCATACCGCCATTGACCGTCCGGGCGAGGAGGTTGTAAGCAAGTTTAAAGATATTACCGGTATTGCCGAGCGACGCTGGGTAGATGAAAACCTTACCAATTCGGAAATTGCTACCATTGCAGCCCGTGAAGCCATAGAAGATGCAGGTATTGATCCTGAAACCATTGATCAAATTATTATGGCCCACAATTTTGGCGATGTGATTAAAGATACCATCCAGAGTGATCTGTTGCCCTGTCTGGCTTCAAGGGTTAAGCAAAAGCTTGGCATTAAAAACCCCGCATGTGTGGCCTACGACATACTTTTTGGCTGCCCCGGCTGGGTGCAGGGCATCATACAGGCCGATTCATTTATCAAATCCGGACTTGCCAAACGCTGCCTGGTTATCGGAGCCGAAACTCTTTCGCGCGTGGTTGACAAATACGACCGCGATACCATGATCTTTTCCGACGGTGCCGGTGCTACAATCATTGAAGCCAAGGAGGAAGATCACAAGCGGGGGGTTTTATCATCAGCTACGGTAACACATTCCATTGATGAGGCATTTTATCTTTACCTGGGTAAATCCAACGCCCCCGAAAGCGACCCCAGCATCCGTTACATCAAAATGCACGGCCGTAAAATCTATGAATATTCCATAACACAGGTGCATCCTGCCATCAAAGCTGCTCTTGATAAAACCGATATTCCTGTGGATGATGTGAAAAAAATCCTGCTACACCAAGCCAACGAAAAAATGGATGAAGCTATCATCAAACGTTTTTACAGGCAGTATGGCATACGAAGAGAAGTGCATGATATAATGCCCATGAATATTTATGAACTGGGCAACAGCTCCGTGGCAACCGTTCCTACTCTCTACGATATGGTAATGAAGGGGAAAATGCCTGAACATACCATACAAAAGGACGATGTAATTATTTTTGCATCTGTGGGTGCAGGTATGCATGTCAATGCGGTGGTTTACCGGCAATAGCAGAGAAGAAAAGGGAAGGGAAAAAATAAACTGTAAATATTCTGCTGCAACACCCGTGTTGTTTTCTCCACCAAGGGTGCGTGCAGCGCTTTTTTTATGTGCCTATATCCCAGGGTTGGATACCGTAGCCAAATATAATAAACCCCTCCGGGTTTCGAAGCGGACCCAGCAACCTGCCACGGTAAGGTAAAGAGTAACAATCTGCTATAACTTTCATATCTTTGCTGTTGAAAAGAAAATCCTTCATCTATGAAAATTCTCATTCGTAACATCAAGGAACTCATCCAGGTAGAATACGATTCACGTGAAATGGTAAGCGGTAAAGACATGGCCGACCTGCAAACCATTGAAAATGCTTATTTGTACATTGAAGAAGGTCTGATACGCGCTTTTGGTAAGATGGGAAGTTTTGCCCAGAGCGAGATTTACAGCCTTGCCACACGCAATGATGTAAAGGAAATTGATGCCACAGGAAAAATGGTTTTCCCCACTTTCTGCGACTCACATACACATATCGTTTACGATGGAAGCCGCGAGATTGAATATATTGACAAAATTCGCGGTCTTTCTTACGAGGAAATTGCCAAAAGAGGCGGTGGAATTCTTAACTCTGCAAAGCGTTTACAAAAAGCCGGTGAGCTGCAACTCATTGAACAGGCCATGGAACGGCTTGAAGAAATAAAAATGCTGGGTACCGGTGCGGTGGAGATAAAAAGCGGCTATGGGCTTACTACCGAAAGTGAAATGAAAATGCTGCGGGTTATTCGCAAATTGAAAGAGTTAAGTCCGTTAACGATAAAATCTACTTTCCTGGGTGCACATGCCGTACCTGCCGAATATAAGGGCAAACAGAGCGAATATGTTGATCTTATCATCAATGAAATGATTCCGGAAGTAGCCGGTGAAGACCTGGCCGATTACATTGATGTGTTTTGCGACAGGGGCTTTTTTACACAGGAAGAAACCGACCGCATCCTCATGGCCGGCATTAAACATGGGCTTAAACCCAAGATACATGCCAATGAGCTTGACTTCTCAGGCGGCATACAGGTAGGCGTAAAGTACAATGCCCTTTCGGTTGACCATCTGGAGTTTACCGGCGATGAAGAAATAGATGCACTGCTCGATTCGGGCACGATGCCTTGTCTTTTGCCGGGAGCGGCCTTTTTTCTTGAGATGGACTATCCTCCTGCACGTAAAATGATTGATTCGGGTTTGCCGATTGCTTTGGCAAGCGATTACAATCCCGGATCATCGCCATCAGGCAATATGCAGCTCATCATGTCTATTGCATGCATCAAAATGAAAATGCTGCCCGAAGAAGTGATCAATGCATCTACCCTCAATGGAGCTTACGCCATGGACCTTCAACACGAGCTGGGAACCATTTCCCTGGGGAAAAAAGCCAATGTTTTCATTACCCAACGAATACCCACTTATTCTTTCATGCCCTATGCCTATGGAAGCAACAAGGTGGAAACAGTAATTGTAAACGGAGAGATCCGGTAAAAGAATTTCATTCACATCATATATTTTCACTTTTGAAAAACTCATCATTCAAAATGATCGCCAAAACCTTCGCCGGCCTGGAGGAAGTTTTGGCATCTGAACTTCGGTCACTGGGAGCTCACGACGTGCAGCCCCTGAAAAGAGCCGCTGCTTTTAACGGCGATATGGCTATGCTTTATAAAACTAACCTATGGAGCCGATCAGCCCTGAGTATACTTAAACCCATCCACGATTTTCAATTTGAAACCCAACAGGAGCTCTACGATAAAATGCACGACTTCAAATGGGATGATTATTTTGCCGTTGACAAAAAAATTGCCATTTCTACGGTTGCCATACAATCGGTGTTTACCAATACCCATTTTCTTGCACTTCGCAGCAAAGATGCCATAGTAGATTTTTTCCGTGAAAAAGCCAATGCACGTCCCGATGTGGATGTGGAAAATCCTGATATTAAGATAAATGTATATGTTTTTAAAAATACTTGCTCTGTTTCACTTGACAGCAGTGGTATGCCCCTTTTCAAAAGAGGATACCGTAAACAAGCCGGTCCTGCTCCTTTAAACGAGGTACTGGCTGCAGGACTGATCATGCTCTCAGGGTGGGATAAAAAACAAGCCTTTTACGATCCCATGTGCGGCAGCGGAACTTTTAGCATTGAAGCTGCAATGATGGCACTGAATATGGCTCCGGCCACCTTCAGAAAAGACTTTTCCTTTACACACTGGCAAAATCACGATGAAACTTTATGGCAAAATATGCGCCGCGAAATCAGGGAAACGGAGAAAAAAGATATGCCTCATATTGAAGCTTCAGACGTGAGCAATAAAAGCATGGCTTTGGCCCGCCAGAATATTATGGAAGCAGGGCTTCTGGGTAGAATCAGGCTGGAAAAAAAAGATTTCTTCCTTTCAAAACCTTCGAAAAGCCAGGGACATCTTCTTGTAAACCCTCCCTACGGAAGAAGAATGCAAAGTGAAAACATCGAGGAGTTTTATCAAAAGATTGGTACAACTTTTAAACATAATTATGCCGGTTTTCAGGCATGGATCATCAGTCCTGACAAAAGCCTTACCCACAAGATCGGTCTGAAACCAACAGCCAAACACTATGTTTTTAATGGTCAGCTTGATTGTACTTTTCTGGGTTACAAAATTTATGCAGGCTCAAAAAAGCCTGCAAAGCGCCCCAGGCTTTAAGTTGATTAATTTGTTAACCAAAATTTTACACCAACATTGTTGCATACTTAAATTATTTTGTAACTTTGCGCGTGTTTTGATAAATTGGGTAAAACTGTTTTGGTTTTATCCATTGGGTGCACTTCTTGTTGACAGCCAGGAATGTGTTCCCGGATTTAAGGGTGATTATGCTTGTTGTGAAACAAGCAGTTTTGGAAAAAAGGAAATTTGCCGTACAGAAGACATTGACTGTTCGCAAATGAAAAAATTCAATACATGTATTGGTTTTCCAATTTGTTTTTTATGCCTTCGCGGCAAATTTTTCCTTTTTCCTTTCTATAAACATGAAAAACCAATCCCCGCGAAGTTCTTCCAAAACAAACATACTGATTGACGAGACAAAAAGCTCAGGTTTCTTTAACAGAAGCATGATATAAATGCACAAAACAGGCAAAATCACACCAGGGATTTGATCTGGTAGAGTTTTGCTTTTTTATTGAGAAAAAAGGAATAAATATGAAAAAAAGAGTATTAGTAGCTACCGGTGGTGGAGATTGCCCCGGGTTAAACGCGGTGATCAGGGCTATAACCCTGAGGGCATCGCAGGAGAAGAATTGGGAAGTCGTTGGAAGTATAAATGCATTCGATGGCATATTAAATGAACCCCAGGAGATCGTTGTATTAGATGACAAAAGAGTGGGTGGAATTCACATTCGTGGAGGTACCATTATCGGAACAACCACTAAAGGTGGCCCCTTTGCATGGCCTATAAAAAATTCAGACGGAACCTGGGGCAGTGCCGACCGCTCCGACGAAATGATACGCCGTTTACAGTTTCTGGGTGTTGATGCTGTTATAAATATAGGTGGTGATGGCTCACAATCCATCTCACAACGCTTCTACGAAAAAGGATTAAATATAATTGGTGTACCTAAAACCATTGACAACGACCTTTCTGCAACTGACTTCACTTTCGGTTTTCAAACTGCCGTTCAGGAGGCAACCACAGCCGTTGACAAACTGGTTACCACAGCCGACAGCCACAACCGGGTATTAATACTTGAGGTAATGGGACGTTATGCTGGCTGGATTGCCCTGCACTCTGCCGTGGCCGGTGGAGCGCATGTGTGCCTGATACCCGAAATACCTTATGACATCCCGAAAGTTGTGGAAAGAATATACCAACGGTTCACCAAGGGCAGGGGTTTTGCCATTATTGTTGTAGCTGAAGGTGCCAAGCCCAAAGATGGCGAAATGTATTACGAAGAAAGTGATGAAACCGGTTATAAAAATGTAAGACTGGGTGGTGTTGCCACCAAGCTGATGAGAGAACTTAAAGAAGGAGGCCTCGAGGCCGATATGCGTGAAACCGTATTGGGTCACCTGCAACGTGGTGGCACACCCATTGCATATGACAGAGTTCTGGCAACACAGTTTGGCGTTAAAGCATTTGAGATGGTTATGGAAGGGAAATTTGGTGAAATGGTAGCATACCGCCACCCAAATATTGTTTCTGTACCATTCAAAGAAGCTATTGCGCAGTACAATTTTGTAGATCCTGGTTCTGACCTGGTCAAAACTGCCAGGGGAGTAGGCATATGCCTTGGAGATTAACTCTCTTAAAACTTATCAACAAATACAGAAAACTGCAGCTTTCAGAAGTTGCAGTTTTTTTATTATCCCATTAATTCCCTAAATTTATCATCTTCAAAAATTTTATGAAGAACCCATGACGCAACAAACCCTTTTTGCTGACATATTGCTGCCATTACCCCTTCCCGGTTATTTTACCTACAGGGTTCCGGCGGAGCTTAACAGCAGTATGCAAAAAGGAATCAGGGTAGTTGTTCCCTTTGGCCCCAGAAAAATTTATTCGGGTTTGGTGAGAAAGATTCATCACACACCACCTCAAAAATTCCAGGCCAAATATATTTTGTCTGTGCTGGATGAGGCACCGTTGGTTTTTGAAAAACAATTTGAATTTTGGGAATGGGTGGCAGAATACTATATGGCTACTCCGGGCGAGGTAATGAACACCGCGCTGCCCCCGGCCCTTAAACTGGCCAGCGAAACCCGCATTACCATAAATCCTGATTTTGATCATGATTTTCAAAACCTCAATGAGAAGGAATATCTCATTGCCGAGGCTCTCGAAATCCAGAAAACATTATCTATTAGTGAAGTAAGCAAAATAACAGGTCTTCAGAAAGTTTTTCCACTCATCGGCAGCCTCATAGACAAAAAAGTGGTGATCCTAAAAGAAGAACTGGAAAACCCTTACCGGCAAAAGCTGGAAAAATTTGCTCGGCTTAGTAAAGAATACGAAGCAGAGGATAAGCTGAAGCAAGCTTTTGATGATACGGAAAAAAGAGCGCCCAAACAATTGCAGGTGCTTATGGCAATCATCCATCAATCGAAACGATATGTGTCGGAACTTCAGGAAGTACCGGTTAAAGATATTTCAACCATAGTTAAAAATGCGGCACCTGCCATTGATGCCCTTGTAAAAAAAGGGGTAATTGAGGTGTATAAGAACCAGGTAAGCCGTTTTGCCCACTCTGTAAAGGACGCAGAAGCAATTGACTTTAACGTTTACCAGCAAAAGGCTCTTGAGGAGATCAAAAACTACTGGAAAGATAAAGAATGTGTACTTCTTCATGGGGTAACCTCCAGCGGCAAAACAGAAATCTACATTGAACTCATCAGGGAAGCCATTGAAAAAGGAAAACAGGTTTTATATCTTCTTCCTGAGATTGCGCTTACAACCCAGATCATCAGACGTATTCAGGCACATTTTGGTGACAAAGCAGGCGTTTACCATTCGCGGTTCAATGAAATGGAACGCACCGAAGTATGGAATAACCTTGCCCTGGGAGGTATTGAATCTCTTAAAACCACTATTCGTTATCAACTTGTTGTTGGGCCTCGTTCGGCACTTTTTCTGCCGTGGCAGAATCTTGGACTTATCATTGTGGATGAAGAACATGAAACTTCCTTTAAGCAACATGATCCTGCTCCGCGCTATCATGCGCGCGATGCAGCCATATGGCTGGCAAATATTTTTGGCGCAAAAGTGTTGCTGGGTTCGGCAACCCCATCCGTTGAAAGCTACTTCAATGCCCGTAGCGGTAAATTCGGACTGGTGGAACTCAGCAAAAGATATGGGGGTATGCA
>SLOJ01000047.1 GCA_007132585.1 Bacteroidales bacterium
GCATACCTCCTGAATAACCGAATACTGCAGATAAAAAGAGTGCTGCAATGGTTGCCATTCCTATTATGGCAAGCACAATTTGCACGTACAGGTTGATTAAAAAACTGTTGGAAAGACCAAAAGCCTTAAAAGTTCCTAAGTTTCGTTTGATACCTACAAGGTGTCTTTTCAAAAGATAGGAGACAAAAAACAAAATACTGAGGACACTGAAACCGATAAGTACCAAAGAAATAATAAGTGTCAGGCGGCTAACGAAGTTGTAATTCTCGCGACTTTCTATTTGTGCCATGTCCACTTCCAGGTTATACTTTTCAGAAAGCATTATACTGAAAGGTCTTAATTGATCGAGTGCAGAAAAATTCAAGGAAATCCTGTCAAAAGCATGGAACTCCTGCGGTGCAGTAAACCGCCTTTCATAGTCATAAATCCTGTAAAGGTCAGTTTTGTAAGCAGAAATTGCATTATGGTTATAAAATTCCTGAAAAACTTCATCAAGCATTTGCATAGGTACTTCAGCGGGCCGGAAATTGACAAATACCAGGTATTTTTCATTATCACCGGGCAGGTATCTTTTCTCCTGCCACATTGCACTGACTGAATAGTTTGGAGCAGATTGTTTTTGCTGAAACACATCTTCTGCTGTTTTCAGGAAATCAGAAATGTTATCGCCATGGTAGGATAAAACAAGTCTTCCATCATGAATGGGATTGAATGGATTACCCCTGAATTCCGGGCTGCGCTGCTGATAAAAGTAAGGAGTGGTTGCGAAACCGGCCAGACCCGGTAGCGATCTTACTACTGCCTGAACCGGAACGGGTATGGGCACCCTGATTTCTGTCATATCTTCGGCACGATAGGCGAGGAAGTCCATCCACACATAGGGTGTATTCAATGGATATCCAAGTCTCTGCAGCATATCCTCCCTTATCACCAATCCTATATCGATGGGGCTTTCAAAAGCATAACCGGTAATAAGATTTTTTTTAGAAAAAACTTCCGGAATCAGCGGATCTTCAAGGTCAATAGTTCGGCCGGGTAACGGATAAATCTTAAGATCATTCAGTTCACCTGTTTGATAGTATTTCTCAATTTCATCATAATAATAAAAGTTGAACTGAAATCTTACATACCCTAATGCGTTGAGCAATGAATATTCTTCACGATATTCATCGGTGTTCAGTTCAGAAAGAACCCTGGGTGTAGGATAATCGCCATGCGCAGGCAATACCGTTACCCAGTTAATGAACGGATCTTTCATTTTTTGCTCCAGATATCGCAGACTACCTTCGGCAAAACCTATGACTGAAAATGCAATAAAAAGCAAAAGAACAATGACACCCAGATTGGAGAAATTTTTCCCCGATAATGGTATCAGCTCTCTTCTGAAGAAAAGCCTGAAGAAGTTTTTATTTCCCTTTTGTTTCTTCATATTGTGCTTTTAAAAAAGTTGGCGCAGATGTTCTTCAAAATCATTATGGTTAAACCTGCCGGCGCCATTGCTCCATTCTGTTTTTTCTTTTTCTTTTAACTTATGGAACACATTATTTTCCAGTATTTCGCCAGGCTCATTTTCATCGTTTTTGGAAATAACTATTATAGCATCAGCAAATTCAATTGCCAGTGAAATACTGTGGGAAACAATTATGGCTGTTTTTTCAACTCCAGACTTGCCATTTCTCAGGCTTTCTTTCAGTAAATGAAGCAACTCCAGAGAATTCATTTCATCCAGGTTGCCTGTAGGTTCATCTCCGAATAATACGTCAAAGGAAGAAACGATCGCACGTGCAAAAGCAACTCTCTGTCTTTGTCCTCCGCTAAGTTCTGTAACCTTTCGGTTGGCATCTACAGAAGACATTCCTATTCGGTCAAGTAATTCCTTTACTGATGCAAGACACTCACTTTCGGGAAATCCCTGCATCATTTTGGTAACATATATGTTCTCAAATACTGTAAAGTTGGGCATCAGATTGGTTTGCTGAAAAATAAAGCTGAAATGATCGCATCTGATCTTAGCCAATCCATCAGAAGTATAATTGATCCATATACCTGAAAGATTAATGGGGGGCTTTCCATTAAGTGAAGGTGGCGAAAATAAAATAGAGCCTGCCATGAATGTGTTATTCATTAAAGCAAGGGTTTCAAGGAAAGTACTCTTTCCTGAACCTGATTTACCAAGTACCACAACAGTTCTTCCGGCTTCAATTTCCAGTTTAGGAATCTTCAGCACCACATGAGAGTTATTGTAGGCGCAACTCAGGTCTTCTATCTTATATAGCACACTCATTTTAAAAAAATTATGGAAGAAGCTCAAGGTCTATCCAATAATAAAGAACATCATTTGATATAAATGAATAAGGATAACTGGTTGTATTGGCTATGCGATCCAATTCATTATATTTAAACACTATATGATTTACATACCTGCTAAGCATATCATCGGTAAAAACAGAAGGATCAGTAATGTCTCTTAAAACCATATCCAGCATACCGGATCTTATCGGGACACCGATTACCATCGCTGTAATTTGCTCCATGGGCATTTCTTCAAAATTTACCTCAATGCCTCCAATATGTCTCTTAAGTATTTCAATCCAGGCACTTTTTAAGTTTTCACGTCTGTCACCCGAAGAAGCGGTAGCTCTGCGTAATCGATCCAATACACCGTATATCCTCATAAATTCCCTGTTCTCCATAAGTAAGACAGGCGCATAAGTAGGAGCATTCAATTCAGGATGATACATAGCTGTGTAACCCTCAGTAACAAACTGAAGATTTTTTGAGTAGTAATTACTTATTTCGTTTTCATCCAAACCTAATCTTACCAGGAAATTATATACACCGGGAGCAAAAGAACTCACATATTTTCCTTCCGCTTCACGGGTTACTATTTCATCTATTCCGCGACCCCGTTCCAGAAGCTCCCTGGCCAATTCAACCGTAATATCAGTGTAATTATCAATTTCTTCAATAGCCCGTGAAATTTCATCCTCAAGTACGCTTAAATTCATTGTTTGCCCCGGTGCGGCAGCCATGACTACCATAGGATGGCCATTTTCAATACGGTGTACATTCCTGCTTACTTCTCTTAATACAGGCCGTTCAAGGTCATCTCTCCCAAGTGCCATCCATTCATTGTAAATTCGTTCTGCTGCACGACTCATGATCTCTCTGATCTGATGCGGAAAATCCCGGTAGGCTTGATCATCGCTGGTACGGTGAGCCTGATAGGCAATATAATGGCATTTGTATTTTACCAGGAGATCGATTATCTCAGACTGGGGCACCTGGGACGGATCATTCCTGTAATGATTACCTGCATCACCAATATGAATGAGAATATTGGTATCGTGGGTGTTGCCGGCAAATACCCTTTCAAATGCTGTTTTCAAGCCATAATAAACAGCTTCATGGGTATCGGTGTCATACAAGTCACGGGCTTCTATCTTTTGAAGCTCCCATACAATAGCATCTGCCTGGCTGGTTAACTGCCTTACTTCAACAAGTCTGTCTCTTTCAGCATAGTCCCGGTATACCACATAACCAAACCGCAGGTTTTTTAAACCATCTCCGGTTCTTTTAATGGTTTCAACAATACGATCAATAGAATTAATGGCCGGTTGATAAAAAGGTTGCATACTATTGGTTCCGTCAATGACAAATACCACATTGATATTTCTGTACTTTTCAATCAGTTCATTCAACCCCTGCCGGGTTCTGACATCCACATCATGGCTGATCTTCTGCCCCGACTGGCTGGTCAATTCACCCATCACCATAATTTCATAGATCTCCTGCCCCGGATCACCAACTACCGGGAAGCGCCGCCAGTAACCGGGCTGGCGGAAACCATCCATCTTGTCACTATCGATATTTTCCTGCCAGGCAACATCACAATTGCGTGGTATCTGTCCTCTGCTGAAATCACGGGCACATCTGTCTTTGGCTCCACCATCCGAGGGATTAAAAACCTTTGCAAGAATATTCTTTTGCTGCCTTTCATTAACTGCATCGGCACTCCAGTTGGGTTCTATGGCAACCCGGGTATCCCATTCAAGTACCCGGTTTAAATCAACCCACCCAATGATATTGCTCGTAATGGTTCCCCTGTTATAATCCACTGCAGAGAAATACTGACTTCTGCCCAACAGAACAGAATTATGCCTGGGAGAGTACTTATAAATAAAGAATATCTCGAATAACCTTGACTCATAGCCTGTGGAAATTTGCATAGCAGGGTCATTATAAGATTCAACACGCCGGTAATTGATCTGATCAGAGCCCAATACACGAGTAGTATTTAATAACATTCCTTTCAAAGGGATTTTTGATTGTGGCTCCAAAAGAGAGTTTCGCCATAATAAAACATCATCCTTTCTCAACCAGCCAATTGTTTTGGCCCGGCTGCTAAGATTAAAAACATCCGGTCTGTCATCTTTTGCAACATGTACATAACTCCCCTGCTCATCAATTACCCAAAAAAGTTCACCATACTCTACAGAACCAATACGATTTGAGCTGCCCGGATCACTGTATACTGCTGCATTATCATGAATTGAAAGCACAAACCAGGGCTCGGCGGGATCCCTTTCACTATCAGATACGGGTCTTAAATCTGTACTTTTATTGGGCTCGTTATATTTTAAAGGACGGGGTAAAATACGTTGGCCCATTGCGGTTGAACCTGAAATGAGAAACAAAATCAAGATAAACCAAATGGATTGTAAAACTTTATTTTTCATAATCTATTATTTATAGTTTGGTAATATTTATATATTCGAATCCTTTTTCCTTTTCCTTCACGTCAAAATCAGTATATATTCTTACTGTATATTGCATTTCATCATAAGAAGCAACAAGTTTATCCACAAGAGAAACTACAAATCTATTTTTGAGGCGGTTATAACTTAACTGCCCTATATAGAAATTCAGATCAAGATGCATGTTTGTTATAACTTCGGGAATAAACCTTTGGAGACTCTCAGAAACTTTTTTCAACTCCTCCGAAGGAAAAGGAGGTTGTGTTGTGGAGGTAAACAATGCATTGAAAAAAGCTGACAGATTCCGATCATTATTTATTATAATGGGTTCACCTGGCCCATTATAGTAAATCATAAAACCATCCCCTGACCGGGTAACTTCTTCTATGTGCTCTGCAATACTTCTTATATTTTTAATTCCATCGGTATTTTCCACATAGAAGAAACTCAGTTGCTTCCGGGGAATAATTTCAAGAGTGTAATAAGTTGTATCAGTAAAATTAAAGTCGAGAATAATCTCTCCATCGCTGCTAATTTGATTTTCATTGTTATACCAGATATCAAAAAACCGGTGTTCTGGATTTATAAGGATTACCTTCAGCAGATCCGAAGGGTTAGCATTGCTCAAAGTAGCAAAAAGAAGATCATTGATTCTATCCACAGAATAATTAAATACCTGGTTTTTAAGACTATTATTCACAAATACTTCATAATCAAAAGAAGTATTTCTATCTTCATTTGCACTCCCTGCAATTTTGATATCGATAAATCTTGCCGGATTACGGTTTTCTATTGTGGTATCAGATAACATTGCATCGGAGGTAGTTTTCCCCATGGTTATAAAAGGGATACCTACACATAAAATAATATACAAGCTAAAAAAATTCATTGTTTATAAGTTCAGAATTTAAAAGCAAAGCCTAAGCCTAAAGCAAGATTATAATATTTCAATTGATTTTTTTTTAAAAAAGGATTGTAAGTATCTTGAGAGTTGGATGAAATATCGGTATGGAAATATAATCTTTGCTTATTCCCTAAATCAGTTAAACCATAAGCCAAACTATATTGCAGAATTAAAAAATCTTTATAAAGATTGAAGTTAAATGCCATTTCCAGCGCAAGAGAGAAGGGTCTGTCTTGCTTAAACTCGCCGGAAAAACCTTCAATAATAAATGCTGTTTTTCCTGAATTATCCCAATTGGTTTCAGGAATTTCTTCTATCATGAGTGAATAAGTAATTGTTGGTGAAATATGATATCTGAACACCAGTGACAAATCCATACTCTCAAATAATTTGTTATCAGAATAGTATACCCACGTGAGAAAAAACGGAAATCTTATTCCCTCCCAGGTATACTGCTCTTTGATTATTCTCCCTCTAATCAGATCTGCCTGATTTCCAGCCCATGAATTTTTCAACTCAGAATTATAAAAAACTATATCCCTGGTTTCCACATCTATTTTAATTGAATTGTATTCAAAACCAAGACCCATGGCAAGTCTATAATAAGGTTGTGAAAAAAAATATCTGGATATTAAAAGTTGGTAATCAAAGTCAGGGATGAGGTCAACAACCGGATTTTCAAAAGCATAATGCTTATAATTGGATATAATGGCATGCAAAATCGGGAAATGATATTTCGTACCGAATCTTAATTTATAGGGTTTATTTTCTCTCTTAATTTTTTTGTTGGGGTTTAGGATTATAAAACGACCTTTCTCTGAAAGCTTGCTCCATTGACTTGCGGTTTTATCCACATCAAGAATTACTTCAAAATCGTCATTTGTACTTATCTTTATTTCTGCATATTCCGGAACGTTACTGATCTTAACAAACCCTCTGTGATCGGTAGATCTTTTTCTTACTACTTCCCTGCCTAAACCTGTATCGAAATATGTGAAATAAATAGTCTGGTTTTGCACCAAACGTCGATCAGGATAATACACATTATAACTTAGGGTCACTACTTTTGGGAGGGAAAGTTTTACAGATTTAATAAGAAACTTTTGATCGGTAGTATTTACTAAAACATCAATTTCCAGATCAATTTCCGAATTATACAGATTATCATAATTATCTTTTGAATAGAAATGAATGA
>SLOJ01000191.1 GCA_007132585.1 Bacteroidales bacterium
ACAGGCCCGCAGAGCAGATAAACTCAGCATCTGTTTTAATGTGAACCGCAATATGATAGCTTCACCGGGCGAACGTGACTTTTTCATTCGAATCATCGATCCTCAGAATGAAGTTTTATCTAAATCAGAAGACGATATTATGCCTTTTGAAGGTGAAACCATTCAATACTCCATTAAGGAAACCATTGATTTCCAAAATGTGGGGCAGGATGTGTGCACTGAATGGGAGCAGGATGAAAGGTTTCAAAGAGGCTTTTACAGTGTTGTGGTATTTTGCGAAGGAAATGAAGTAGGGTATAAACTTATCGAACTGGAATAAAAGCTAATCAGTAAAAACATAAATTATAAACCGGAGACAATGATTTTGCCTCCGGTTTTTTTACGGTCAAAATTATTACTTTTGTGCTCCTGCTGGTTTTCAGTAAAAATTAATACCATAAAATCCCGAATAATGAAAATTTCATTCAACTGGCTGAAAGATTATCTGAATATTGAAGAAGGCCCCGAAAAGGTTGCAGAATGGCTCACCGATTGCGGACTCGAAGTGGAAGGTCTGGGAAAAACTGAAAGCATAAAAGGAGGGCTTAAAGGAGTTGTAATTGGATATGTACTCACCTGCGAAAAACACCCCGATGCCGATCGTTTGAGTATCACTAACGTTGATATTGGTACAGAAGTAGTTCCCATTGTTTGTGGGGCACCTAATGTTGCTAAAGGCCAGAAAGTGGTTGTAGCGACTGTGGGATCCACACTATACACCCATGCAGGAGAAAGTTTTGAAATAAAAAAAGCCAAAATAAGAGGAAAGGTTTCAGAAGGGATGATATGTGCTGAAGATGAACTGGGCCTGGGCGATAACCATGATGGTATAATGGTGCTTGAAACCAATGCAAAACCCGGAACCCCTGCGGCAGATTTTTTTAAGGTGGAAACCGACTATTGTATTGAAATAGGACTCACTCCCAACCGTATTGATGCTGCATCACATCTGGGAGTAGCCCGCGACCTGGCTGCAGTGATCAACCATCTGTATCCCTCCAAAAAAACCAAACTGCAGAAGCCCGATATCAGCAATTTTAAAAACGACGATACAAGCTCTGATATAGAAATTATTATTGAAGATGCGGATGCATGTCCGCGGTATGCCGGCCTTTGTATTTCGGATGTTAAAATTCAGGAATCACCCGACTGGCTCAAAAACCGCCTGAAGATCATCGGGCTGAAGCCCATCAACAATCTTGTGGATATAACCAATTTTGTGTTGCATGAAACCGGGCAACCCCTCCATGCCTTTGATTATGATAAAATCAAAGGGAAAAAGGTTATAGTGAAAAAGTCACCGAAAGATACATCTTTTGTAACCCTCGACGAGGAAGAAGTAAAACTTACCGGCGATGACCTGATGATATGCAATACCAAAGAACCTATGTGCATGGGAGGAATCCTGGGAGGTATTCACTCAGGAGTAACCCAAAGTACAAAGAGTATTTTCCTGGAAAGCGCATATTTCAATCCGGCCACCATTCGGCGCTCATCAAAACATCATACCATAAACACCGATGCATCTTTCCGTTTTGAACGGGGTGCCGACCCGCAAATGACCCTGTTTGCACTTAAACGGGCAGCTATGCTCATAAAGGAAATTGCCGGCGGAAAGATCACTTCTGAAGTGCTGGATGTTTACCCCAAACCCATTAACCCGTGGCGGATCAATTTTCGTTATGAAACCGCCCAACGGTTGATCGGTAAAGCGATTGAGCACGATGTAATAAAAAATATCCTTACATCGCTTGAGATTACAATTATTGAAGAAAAAGCAGATAAACTTCTGTTGGAAATACCTCCCTTTAAGGTGGATGTTACACGTGAAGCAGATGTGGTGGAAGAGATATTGCGGATTTACGGTTACAATAATGTGGAATTGCCTGAAAGGCTCCATTCATCTATTGTTTCTACACCAAGGCCCGACAAGGAGCGAATACAAAATATAGCATCAGATCTGCTCAGCAGCCGTGGCTTTGCAGAGATCATGAATAACTCTCTCACCAAAGCATCATACTATAACAACGAGCTGTTTGATGACAAAAGCACTGTAAAGATTCTCAACCCCCTGAGTCAGGACCTGGGTGTAATGCGCCGTACGTTGTTCTTTGGCGGCATGGAAACCATCTCGTGGAACCATAATCGCAAAGTACACGACCTGAAAATTTTCGAATTTGGAAATGTATATCATCGCGAACCGGAAAAGGGTAAATCCCTCCCTGATAAACTACCCGGTTACCGCGAGCAACGGATGCTGGAAGTTTTTATAACCGGAAATTTACAACCGGAAAGCTGGTATGAGAAACAAAAACCCGCCGACCTGTTCGATCTGAAATCGGAGGTAATGATCCTACTAAACCGGATGAATATTCCTGTTGAGGATGCCACCATGGAAGAAATTCATGGCGAAGGATTCATTGAGGCAGGTTTGCGTTGTACCTTCAACGGTAAGATGCTTTTTGAGTTGGGTGAGGTTGGTCGTCGCTGGATAAAAGCCTTCGATCTGAAGCAGGAAGTGTTTTATGCCACCCTGAACTGGGAGTTTGTGTTGCAAATGATTGACCGAAAGCCCATCGTGTTCCGCGAAATTCCCAAATTTCCTGAAGTGCGCCGCGACCTGGCCCTGCTGCTGTCAAAAGATATCCGTTTTGAGCAAATTGAAACCCTGGCCCGTAAAACAGAGCGCAAACTGCTGAAAAACGTTAGGTTGTTCGATATCTATACAGATGAAAAGATGGGTAAAGATGTGAAATCCTATGCAGTAAGTTTTACCCTGCAGGATGAAACCAAAACCCTTACGGACAAAGAGATCGACAAAGTAATGGAAAAAATTGCCAATACCCTGAAGCGGGAGCTCGGGGCTTCTATCCGGTAGAGAGAAACTTGTGGGTTTTGCAGCGCAATATTTATGGGTTAATAAATTAATTTGTAGTCTGGGCAGGAACTGTAGTCCTGGCCGGACGGGTTATCATCCACTCGCGTGGTGACTGGAAGTCGCCCCGTGAGTTTCAGTAGCTCTCACAAATTTCAAACAACTTTTTTACGGCTTCTTTATCCTGGCTGAAGCGGCAGGGGGTTTGGGTTTTGTTTTCGAAATATTTGCCGGTGATGCCTTTGAGCGATGGATCAATGGAACAGAACAACGGTGTTGCTGCTCCCTGCTCCGGGGATTCCCAGCCGCCATAGCCAAGATTATTGCTGAGTTTGGAGCTTACATCGCCCGGATGGGCTGCCAGCACAGTAATATTATTATCTTCCAGTTTTTCTGCAAAAGCTGTAGTAAGCATTCGGTCAGCCTGCTTGGTTTGCCGGTAGGCTGTGTCATTATTGTATCTTCGACTTGTAAACTCCAGGTCATTTAGTTCCAGATCGCCAGCCCAGTAGCTTGCTACATTTACAATGCGGGCGTCATCTCTTCCTTCCATAAAAGGGTGGAAATATTTTATCATCCAAAAATAACCCAGCACATTGGTGGCAAACTGCATTTCGATACCTTCAGGGGTTTCTTCGCGACTGCGAGGGGTAGCAGCTGCATTGTTTACCAAAAGATCAAGAGGTTTGTTCCATTGGCGGGAAAAATTTTCTATTTCCTGCCGGCGCGAAAGGTCAAGCGTATGGAATGAAATTTTGCTATTAATGGTGGATTGCTGTAATTCTGCTGTAAGTTTTTCCAGTTTATCAGCATTGCGGCCGGCAAGCAAAAGGGTAAACCCTTGTTTTGCCAGACCTTTTGCAATGGCACTTCCTATGGCGCCGTAAGCTCCTGTTAGTATTGCATAACGTTGTTCCATAATTACAATATTTATGATGGCTCGGGACGTTAATAAATTAAATTAACAGTTTAATATTTTAGTTGTTAAATACACCTGCAGCCATCTAAAGAATATAACACCCAATGAAAAATAAACATACTCATATAAATCACATGTGTTTCAGTTTCGCAGAGAAGGAATTTATTTTTTGGGCAGGTAACCATGATGCCAGGAAGCCAATAAATGTAACGGTAAAGAACACCAGCACAAAATCAAGCGGATGGGTTTGTATTGGGTAGGCGTCAATGATAAAAGTACCTTCAGCCTGAATTCTAACCAGACCAAATTCTATTTGCACCCAGCTAACTATAGCTCCCAAAATTATTCCTGCCAATGCACCACCTGTGCTTATCAGAAATCCTTCATATAAAAAAATCTTTTTCACCATGCTCAATGAAGCTCCCATGCTTCTTAGTATATTTATGTCCCTGGTTTTTTCGAGTACAAGCATGGTAAGGCTTCCGGTAATATTAAAAGCAGCAATTATAACAATAAAAGTTAGTATAAAAAATATTGCCCATTTTTCAGAACGCATTATCTTATAGAGAAACTCTTCCTGCTGAAGTCGGTTACGCACCAGAAAATCATCACCCAGCAACGCTGAAACATCTTGTTGTACCTGTCGTATATTGAAGCCGGGGTCCACAGATAGCATAACGGATGTTACCTGTTGATCGTGTTCGGTAAGAAACCGTAAAAGTGATATGGGTGCAATTACAAATTCCATATCAAATTCAGCCTGAACGCCAAAAATACCTGCTGCATAATTTGAGCTTGCATTGAAGGCTTGTGCAGGATGTATGCCGCTTATTCTTCCTCTTTTAGGGATATAGATCGTTAGGGGGTTGAGAAGATCATTGATATTTGCACCCAATACATAAGCTACACCCTGGCCAAGAATCAGATTTGAATGATCTCCTGAGCGCAGGTTATATTCACCCTCTACTATCATAGTATCAAGGCCTGTAATGTAAGTGTAATTTTCATCAACACCACGGAGTGTTACAATGTGCTGCCTTTCACGATACATCAGTAAAGCGGTTTCTTCATAAACTTCTCCAAGATGCAAAACACCGGGAATATTTTCTAATTCTCCCGCCGGAAATTCATCCATATCAAAGGATTTTCCTTCTGCAAGTCGGATCTCCATATCAGGGTTGAAAGAATTGAACAGAGAAAGTATCAGATTTTCAAAACCGTTAAATACTGATAAAACCACAACAAGAGCCATTGTGCCAAAACTTACGCCAATTACAGCTACAAGGGTAAGTACATTGACAGCTGTTTGCGACTTTTTCGCAAAAAGATATCGGCGTGCTATGTAAAACGGAAAATTCAATGCTACATATTTTTTTCGGCTTTCACCAGTAATCCTGTACCTTTAGCATGACTGGTTTTTACATCCATATAGTTCAAAATCAGGCAAAATGGGTAAATCAACAGATAATAAAACGGCAGAATGATAAAAAATAGTTTTGATAGGCCCAGTAAAATTATAGGATATTTCATTGAAAGACGCCATGAAATTTTTCCGGGTTTGCCGTAGGTATAATTTACTTCAGTTTTTTCAAAACCTGCTTCCTTTAATTTGGCTTTTATTTCAGCTTTTGAGTAACCATCACGCACATGTTCTTCAATAAAAGACTGATCATGCTCATGTTTTACATCCGACCCGCCCAGGTCAGAAGGAGTACTGATAAGTAATATACCTCCGGGCCTGAGCGACTCATAAAAGTTTTTAAAAACCTGTACATCGTCTTCAATATGTTCCATAACATCTACTGAAAGTATCAGGTCAAAAGCTGTTATATTTTTATATTTTGTGAGGTCAGCAAATTCAAATGAAGCGTTTTTTACCCCGGCCCTGCTGAAAAAAGTATTGCAATCATCAATCTGTTCCTGTTTTATTTCCAGACCGGTTACTTTCCATTGTTTTTTTTTCCTGGCTAAGTACCATGAATATTGCCCGAAACCGCTTCCCGCATCAAGAATATGAATATCTGTTTTCGATGCATTCTGTCTGAAAAACTTTCTGAGTTCGCTGTGCACATGCCATGCTCTTAACAGGAGCAAATCAAGAAGTTTATAAAATACTTTTCGTAAAAAGATGGTTTGGTTAAAAAACCTGCCCAGTGAAGATTTTATGGGGTCGTATTGCATACTGTGTTTTTATTCCTTAAGAAGCTTTTCAATATTTTCAATATAATCAAGGCTGTCATCAACAAAAAATTGCAGCTGTGGTACCTGGCGGAGCTGGTTTTTTATTCTCATGCCCAGTTGTTTACGAATTTCACCGGCATGGGTTTTAACCAGATTAAGTATATCGCCCGAATCGGCACCAAAAATACTGATGTACACCCTGGCCAGCGATAAATCGGGTGTTACCCTTACCCGGGTTACCGTTATCATAGATCGTTTGAAAAAATTTGGTGCTTCACGCTGAAATATTTCTCCAAGGTCTTTTTGAAGCAGTTTATTGATCTTTTTCTGGCGGTTCGTTTCCATATTTTAAGTAAATTTTACTGCAAATATAACGGATATAAACCAACAATATTTGGGTTTTGCCTGTTAAGTGTTTAAACTTATTTAAAAATTCAGAACATACAAGGAATATGAAAACGAGAAAAGAAAAAGACTCATTGGGGGTAGTAGAAGTACCTGCCGACAAATACTGGGGTGCGCAAACTCAACGATCCTTGCAGAATTTCCGTATTGGCAAAGAAAAAATGCCCGAAGAAGTTATACTTGCTTTTGCTATATTAAAAAAGGCTGCAGCCCTTATCAATGAGCAAATGGGAGTTCTTGACAGTGCTGTTTCAAGAGCCATTGTACAGGCTTGTGATGAGCTATTGGATGGAAAACTGGATGGGAATTTCCCCCTTGTGGTATGGCAAACCGGAAGCGGTACCCAATCGAATATGAACCTTAACGAAGTTATTGCTAACAGGGCACATGAAATCATGGGCGGTAAAATTGATGATGTATCCAAAAAAATACATCCCAACGATCATGTTAACAAATCGCAATCATCAAATGATACCTTTCCAACGGCAATGCACATTTCGGCCTACAAATTAATTGTTGAGCAAACCTTGCCTGCCCTAAGTGGACTAAGGAATTCACTTCATAACAAATCAGAAGAATTTAAAAATATTGTAAAGATCGGGCGCACACATTTGATGGATGCCACACCACTTACACTGGGGCAGGAATTCTCGGGTTATGTTTCTCAGCTTGATCATGGTATAAAAGCTTTGCAGCGCACACTTGACCATTTGGGCGAACTGGCACTGGGAGGTACCGCTGTAGGTACCGGTATCAATGCTCCCAAAGGTTTTGATAAGGAAGTGGCTGAAATGATTGCCAAACTTACCGGGCATCCTTTTGTAACGGCACCCAATAAATTTGAAGCTTTATCGGCCCACGATGCCGTTGTTGAAACAAGTGGTGCACTTAAACAAATCGCCATTAGCCTGATGAAGATAGCCAATGATGTTCGTTTTCTGGGTTCAGGGCCACGTTGCGGATTAGGGGAGCTGTCGTTACCTGCCAATGAACCTGGCTCGTCTATTATGCCAGGAAAAGTAAATCCGACACAGTCGGAAGCTCTTACCATGGTTGCTGCCCAGGTGATTGGTAACGATTCTGCCATTTCTGTGGGTGGTATGAACGGTCATTTTCAGCTCAATGTTTTCAAACCTGTAATGATATATAACCTTTTGCAGTCGGCCCGATTGCTGGCCGATGGTTCCCATTCTTTCAGAGTTAACTGTATAGAAGGTATTGAGCCTAATGTTACTCAAATTGAAAAACATGTAAACAATTCTCTAATGCTGGTTACAGCGCTTAATCCGCACATCGGATACGATAATGCTGCCGCCATTGCCAAAAAAGCACATCAGGAGAATAAAACACTGCGTGAAGCTGCCATTGAATCGGGATTGGTTTCTGCAAAAGATTTTGACAACTGGATTAACCCGTCGCGTATGATATGAAAACTGTTTTAAAGTATAATCGGAAAAAAAAGAGACGATCTGTAATGATCGTCTCTTTTTTTGGAGATAAGTTATGAAAGTAGTTTAATATTCCCAGATATCCAGTTCGAAATTCCGGATATCGTCTTTGATTTTTTCAGCTTCAAGTAACTGATCAAGGGTATACTCAATGTATTCGTTGATTTGCCTGTCATATACATTTGATTCCTTGTAAATGTAGCTGTTGAACATACGGCGCATGAACAGATCATCAAATGATATTCTCTGTGCATCATTCATGCGGTTGAATACCGGGGCATTGACAAAAACTTCGCGGGCTTCGGGGAAATACACCCAGAAAAGGGGCTGGTCGCCCAGGCTTTCACCGGTTTGTGGGTCAATCCTTTCTCTTACAGGACAAATTCCTATAATACGAACATCAAGAACCGAACGTTTGGAATCGAAAAACCAGTCTTCCTTAATACGGTATTTTGTAACATCTTCTGTTGACAGGGGTATTACAATGAGTGAATCGTATTCCTCATAAGGAGGTTCGGGGCGAGTAAACCTTCTTACCTCCTGCCGCGCAAAATTGGTTTTTATTTCATCAGGCGTCATCGGCATGGTAAACTCATCATCTTCGTAGGCACGCATTGAGCCTTCATTGACTGATGACATAAGCAATTGCATAAGACTTTGCCTGTCGTCGATGGTAGTTGTGGGAAAATACAATGGATGGTTGATCTTTTCTCTGAGATCAATAACCTGCCAAACTCTTTTTTTCCATAAAATGTCAGACTGGCGCACATAGGGGAGTTGAATAGGTCTTTTTTCATCCATCCATACTCTGTCATAAAATCCATCCCTTGGAGTCACTCCGTCAATAACTTGTGCAGTAACATTTGCCGACATCAGAAATGCTGCAAAAGATAATACTATTATGTTTTTTAATCTGGTCATAACTAAACCTCCGTTATTTTAAAATTTTATTGAATTCTGAATACCATTGGGGGAAGATTACGGACTCTGCCGTCATCACCCACTGCCTGTATATTTTCAAACTGAAAACGTTGCCCCCTTGTAGAGCGCCTGATGGCGGCTTCCATATCGGGTGTTTGCAGGTTAGAATTGGATCTCCATTCCTGGAAATCTCCTGCAACTGTAGTGTTCATGGAAAAGGAAGTAATACGGAAATCCATTTCAAAGTCAAAGTCTCTCATCCTCGGGATCAGGGGTTGTCCTGCAAGTATATCACGGGCAATAGCACCTTCACTTTGTCCGGCAATTTCCGGGTATGGATCAGGTACAGTTCTTACCCTGAATGTTTGTGCTCCCATCTGTCGGAGAGTTCCGTCAACCCTTGCCATAAGTGTAACAGTAACGTTCTGATTTACATTATGATCTGAGCTGATACGAACATTGTATCCGCCACCCGGGCGGGGTATCATCCTGTTTCCTGCTCCGCTGATCCTGGGTTCGATATTTCCGCTGGCAACTCCGGGAACAGAAACCGATACCGGGTTGTCAACACCAATGTAAAATACGTTCATAGCGTCGGCACTTACGGTAGCTGTGGGGCGCTGAACAATGTAATCACCTGAGAAAGGATATTCCTGTATACCTCTTGGGCCAACAACTCTAACCGTGCCACTGTAGGTTTGTAAGCCTTCAGATGTGGCAGGAATGCTTAATCTAGCACCTTCTATTGTTCTTCCTCCAATAACTACTTCGGGTTGTTGTCTTGAGTCGAATGCAGCCACAATAACATCTGCTTCAAATCTGTCTCCTTGCAATACAATCTGGCTTCTGGGAATAACCCTTGCCTCAATTATATCGAAAGTAAAGTCATCGGCAGTAATAGCTGCATAAAGCTGGCTTGAAACATCAAACTCGGCATTGCGTACTTCGGTAACCAGTCTGCTCAGGTTTGTTGCAGCAGCAACGGGGGGTTGCCTGTCGAACATAGCAGCCTGCCAGGTAACAATATTTCCGCCTTTGTCGTAAAAGGGCCCTTCTGTATCCAGTCCTAGCTGAATAACATCGCGAAATTGTTCGGGTAGTTTGTTTAAGAGAAATTCTTTATATTCGTCAACCATTTCACGGAGTTTATATGCTCTAGTGCCGGGACCTCCGGGCTGAATAGTAGCTGCTGAACCACCTTCAATGGGTTCGGTAAGCCAGAAAGCTGAAGATCTGCTGTAGTTGTCTTTGGCTTTCATATCAATAAGGTGCATTGTGTCAGCTTCTTCGAAACTTATATTATCTACCCTTGCGATCATCTCGGTGCGGGTAGTAAGAATAAAGTCCACGAGTTCCTCGGCTACCTCTTGTACTTCCATAGCACGTGAATAGAAGGGTTCTACTCTGTCTTCCGAAAGTGCTTTTTGCTTTCTGAAGTCATCGTAAACCATGTCAACTTTTCTTCCGAAATTCACATTGGTTTGTTGTAACCCGTCATCAACAAGAACGAATGCATCGAGTACCTCAACCGACACGTTAAGTGCCAGTAGTGCAGTTAACACCAGGTACATCATACCTATCAGTTTTTGCCGTGGGGTTTGTTTGCCTCCTGCCATAGTTATTTTCCTATTGTAATATTATTTATTAGATAAACTATTAACTGAATTATTTCTCAGTAATGTTTTTTTACAATCTTTATCTTGGAGTATTAAAATTCATGGCTGTAAGCATATTACCATATACGTTATTAAGCGCTGCAATATTTTTGGTAAGTGCTGCCATTTCTTCCTTGTATTTTTCAGTACTGCCGGCAGTTTCATTAAGGTTATCAACCAGCTTGCCAAATGTTTCCTGTACTTTGGCTGTGCTCTGGTATTGGGCATCAGATGCCTGCAACTGCAATTCGTAAACAGCATTGAGCGCTTCAAGGTTTTGCGCTGTTTTTTGAAGCTGATCAGTGTAACTTGATCCTTGTGAAGTAGAATTTTCAAGTGCTTCAACAGTTTTCATGAGTAATTCCGAGCTTTTACCATAGTTAGCTGCCAGCTCGTTTGTATAACCTGTAATATTTTTAATACTCTCATTGTATTCCTGAGAAGTTTGCAGGTTTTCTTTAACTGAGTCTGCAGTATCCTTGTAAGTATCACTGAGTTGATTCATTGATCCCACAGCATTACGAAGGCTGTTGGCGTATTCTTCTGAAAGGCTCAGGTCATGCTTGAGATATTCATTGGTGTTTTTGTAAGATTGGCTCAACTCAAGTACTGACTGCGATGCTGCTTCCATATTCTGAATATAGCTCTGGGTTGCCAGTGCTGCATTTGACACATCAGCAAGTTTAGAAGCATTTGTACTTAAGTTTTGCAGTCCTTTACTAAGGTTTTCAATAAGCTCAGGGCCAATATTGGCTTCTTCAAGCATCTTATCGAGGTTTGAAGATAAAGCGATGCTTTGAACATTGGTTGTTCCCGCTACCAAATTGCCTCCTCTGCGTTCATTGCTTCTGCTATCATTTTCAGAGTCAATGCCTGCCAGTTCGGGATACACAAGTGACCAGTCAGGCTCATCATGAGGTTTCTCAAAAGCGGAGAAGAAAAATATAATAGCTTCAGTTCCTAATCCAATAATTAACATATACTCTGCTCCGGGGTAGTGGTTAATCTTGAATAAGGCACCAAGAATCACCAAAGATGCTCCCCATCCGTAAAGCTTCGCCATGAAGTTTTTGAAAGCCTTGGTTTGTGCAAATTTCATAGTTTTAAAAATTGAAATTTATAAATAAAAATTAATTCAAATTAAAAAATTGGTTTTAAGAAAATGTTTCTTTAGTAAACATTTGATGCTCTGTTGCCGTCGGCCCTGTCTCTTCCGGGATATGTCTGAACGCAACGGAATCCGATATATGATTTTGCAGTATCCTGGTATTCATATGCTCTGGTACTGACCTGAAGCATGAAACCTACATCTTTCCACGAACCTCCTCTGATGGCCTTACGCTTAAGGGTAATGGGGTCATCGGGTTGTGCCTCATAATGATAGTTCATGTTCATATCGTGTCCGAAGATGTAGAAAGATTCATCCCAGGCATTGATGGTCCATTCCGAAACGTTTCCGGCCATATCATATAAACCATAATCATTAGGAGGATAGTGCCCTACAATGATAGTGTAAAAACCACCATCAGCTACATAATTACCTCTGAGGGGTTTAAAGTTTGCAAGGAAGCATCCATCCATGTTTCGTGTGTAAGGACCGCCCCATGGATAAGGATTCAGATCAAGACCACCCCTCGCCGCATATTCCCATTCGGCTTCTGTGGGTAACCTGAATTCCTGGGCAAAGGGCTGGCTCCTGCTTGAAAGGTAGTTATTAAGGAAATTGGTTCTCCATATCGTAAAGGCACGTGCCTGCGACCAGTTTACACCTACTACAGGGTAATGGTCATAGGTTGGATGCCAGAAATAATACTGGGTCATGGGTTCGTTGTATGCATAACTGAAATCATGAATCCAGGCCAGGGTATCAGGATATACATGGGTTTGGTATTCCTGAACAAACTCATTACGCGGAGTATTTCTCTCGGAACGCTGTGCAGCCCGGTTAAGGTCAATAATATGATAGCGGTAAATGAGTTTGCGGGAGTCAATCTCTCTTCTCCGGAAGAATCGTTCTTGTTCGGGAAGGAAGAGTTCTTCCAGTATCTCGTGTTCTTCTTCTCCTCTCCAGTTGATCCTCTGCCGCCAATTGATAAGTGGCGGATCAATGAACATTCCGCTCTGATCCTCTGTGATCAGGTGGTCTTCATTGATTTCCGACAATAGCATATGGGCGAGTGAATCGCGAACCCAATATACAAACTGCCTGTACTGGTTGTTTGTAATTTCGGTTTCATCCATATAGAATGCAGGCAAAGAAATGGTTTTTGTTATAGCATTTTGCGAGTATGCTATATCCTGATCGGATGGCCCCATGTTAAAGCTTCCCATAGGAATATATACCATTCCCGGAGGATCAGCATAAAAACCATCCGGACGATTTTGTACACCTGTTAAATGACCTCGGCCTGAACGGTCACAACCGGTAACAATTATAATTAATGAAGCAATAAATAATAACCTTTTCATGTTGATTCCAGATTTTATGACCACTAAATATCTTTTTTCTTAAACTTTTAATCTTTTAAACGTATTATTAATGTATAGGTTTCAAAAACCTAATATTCTATGTTTCAGAGAAACCTCACATTTCTGTGAGTTTCTTTTATTTTTTCTAAATCAAGATCAAAACAGTATTGTAACATTACTTCGTGACTACCATAGCTTCTTCCGCTTCTTCCCAGCGGTGAAATGGTAATATCGTACGAATATCCAATACTGATCTGCTCAAATGTAAGTCCCATAAAAATAACAGCTGCATCATCAAGTCTATAACTAACGCCTCCCCAAAAACGATTATTGTATGTAATAAACGTGTTTATATCTGTTTGTAAAGAGCCAAGATCGGTTTTAAACAAAACGGAAGGGCTTAAGACAAAATCGGGTTGTGATGGCAAAGTATAATTATATCCTGCAGTAAAATAAATGTGTCTTCTGAGCTGATGATCAGATGTGCCAATTTCGCGGGTTTGTTGCGATAGCTGGCTGACCGATATTCCTGCCCATGCCCTGTCATCCATCATATAAAATGCACCCAGAGCAAAATCAATAAACATTCTTGATTCTTCTGCAGAGCCTGTCAGAGCCGGGTCACCATCCTGAATAGGATTAAAATTGGAGAAATCAATTCGTTTATCCAAAAAGCCAACCTGTGCTCCAATACCCAATGTACCGTAATCAAGGTAGAGATGATACGCATAAGCCAGTTTTACACCCAGCGATGTTTCAAACCCCAGTTGATCCTGAATAAACCCCAGTCCTAATCCTCCTTTAAGAAAAGGTATGGGAGCGTCTATAGTAAAACCGTAGGTTTCAGGATTTACACGTGTGCCTTCGCCATCGCGAAAGCCAACCCATTGCTGGCGGGCAAGTGCGGTAGCACATATTGCAGATCTCAGACCGGCAAAACCCGGGTTAATACCCATATTGTTGAACATGTTGTGGCTGAATTGAGCTTCTTGTTGTGCTGAAACATCATCGCCATATATTAATAGTAAAATAAACAAGGCAGCGATGCTGTATTTTTTCATTGAAATTTAGTTTTTGTTTTTACTCAATTCAGAAACGCAGAAAAGTTCAAAAAATTGAATGGGAGATAATAATAATTGTTATCTCGTTTTTAAGCGTTCAAAATTACAACTTTTTTCGTTATCAACAATCTGCTGTTAATAATTATCGGAACCATAATTTCAAAGAACAATTTGATAATCAATTTCTTGTAAGGTCGTCTTACTCATTTTAAACTTCACAAATATACCAACTATGACAAAGGGTGATATCAGTAATATTACTTGTTTTCAAACCGAAGAAATTACACAGATTCTTAGATTACTTGCATCAATCACCGGTTTTTACTCTATATAAGAGCTATTAAGGCATGTTTTACCGTTATGAAAAAACAATAAATTAATTCATGTTTGGGAGAGATGAACGGGCGGATTACATAAATTTTTGATACACCTGCCACCATTTTTCGGGTAGAATTTCATTGCAGGCATCCTGGTAATCGCTGTAGGAGCAGGGTACCAGAAATTGTCTTTCGTACTTTGATTGCAAGCCCTGACATGGTACTTCCATCCACCAACGATCACTTATTTTACTTTTGTAAAAGGTAATTTCATTTTTGAATTCCTCCATAGATACAACATATTTAACATATGCGCCGGAGTCTTTTCTTTTTCGGTCAGGGAAATCATTTTTACGGTTATAGAATCCTTCCATGAAATACCATATCATTTGAGCCACAAGGTGTGCAGTTTGCTCACCGTTGTCAAAGGCAGGGTTCAGTTCATAAAATCCAATGGAAGATAATTTGTCACTAAGTCCTGCATACCGGGTTATCTGACAGGCTTCTTCGCCGTAGAAGCCATTGGGTGATGCGTTGGCATTGCCTGGTGCATCTGATTGCCGGATACTGCTCATATCGAAACTTAACAAATCGGCATTTCGTACGATGGGTTCAACCTCTTCCATGTTTTTTCTTACCAACCCAAGTCTGTATATATCAAAATACAGTTTGCTCATCAGTTCTATGGCATCCTGATCAACAAAATAGGTTTGATATCCTATATTGGTATAGTTAAAGAGGAAGTTTGGCTGATGGGTAAGAATCTTATTCAGAAAATTATGGTTTGAAATTTTATCTTCATTGAGCCCCAGATCAAAAGATGCATCGACTGAAACAATATTGATGATCTGTCCCAGTGATTCATAAGCTCTGTAGTTGGCATAAGTGATATCCTGACTGCCTCCTATAATAACAGGCACAATCTTTTTCTCGAGCAGGTCGGCAACTACACTTTTTACTGCGAAGTAGGTATCTTCTGTTGTTTCTCCCTGTTTAATATTTCCCAAATCGGCAATTCTTGCTTTGAAGGGGCCCTGGAAAAGGTTGTACAAATATTTCCTTACATAATCGGGGCCAAAAGCGCAGCCCTGATTATCGGGGGCATTGCGGTCTTCCTTAACCCCAATAATAGCGATATCGGTATCTTCCAGAGTTGGAAAGGGTTTTTCAGTAAGATGGCTGTTAATTACATTTCCCAAAAGCAACGGATGCGACTTTTCGGGGATAATAAATTTTTGGGTTTCTACAGGCACGAAATAATCAGCAATTTCCATAGCAGCATTAAGGTGTTAATTTTTTTTCCTGGTACTTGCTTTTTTTCGTGTTGTACGTGTTTTTTTGGTTGAGGTTCCTTCTTTTATTATATTTAAACATTCTTCAAGTGTAAAGTCCTGAGGATCTTTACCTTTAGGAAGCCTGTAGTTTTTACCACCTGCTGCAAGGTAGGCACCCCATCTTCCCTTAAGTATTTTGATATCGTCATTTTCGCTGAACTCACGAATGATCTTTTGGCGGTCGCTTTCCCGCTTTTCTTCAATAATCTCTTTGGCACGGTCTGCTTCAACGGTGAGTGGGTCATCGGTTTTGGGCAAAGAATAAAATTTTCCATCGTGCCTGATATAGGGGCCAAACCGACCAACGGCAGCCACCATATCTTTGTCTTCATATTGGGCAATGGTACGTGGAAGCTTAAATAAATCCATTGCTTCATCCAGTGTTATGGTCTCCAGACTTTGGTCTTTCCGTAAGCCTGCAAATTGGGGTTTTTCATCCTCATCGGCCTGGCCAATCTGCACCATGGGTCCAAAGCGTCCAATACGCGCAATAACGTTTTTGCCGGTTTTGGGGTCCTTGCCGAGGATTCGTTCTCCACTGAATTTTTCAGCATGCTGCAGTGTGTCTTCAATTTTATTATGGAAGGGAGAGTAAAATTCTTTGATAACTTTTGTCCAATCTTTAAACCCCTGAGCAATCTCATCAAATTCTTTTTCTACATCAGCAGTAAAGTTATAGTCCATAATCTCACGGAAATACTCCATCAGAAAACTATTTACGACCACACCAATGTCGGTGGGGAACATTTTATTTTTCTCTGCTCCGGTAGTTTCGGTTTTACGGCTTTCTTCAATCTTGTCATTTTTAAGCAAAAGATAATCGTATGAACGTTTTACACCTTCGCGACTTTCTTTTACTACATATTCTCTTTTTTGTATTACTGATATGGTGGGTGCATAGGTTGAAGGTCGTCCAATACCAAGTTCTTCGAGCTTTTTAACCAGACTTGCTTCGGTATAGCGCGGAGGGTGTTTCGAAAATCTTTCCTGGGCAACAATTTCCTTCATTGTAAGGGGTTGTTTAACCTTAAGTGGAGGCAGAATTCCTTCATTTGCTTCTTCATCTTCGTCATCGGTAGATTCCAGGTAAACTTTCAGAAATCCTTCAAACTTCAACACTTCTCCGGATGCAGTAAATTTTTCCTTTGTGGTTGAAATACCAATGGTAACATTTGTTTTTTCAAGCAAGGCATCACTCATTTGTGAAGCGAGTGTTCGTTTCCAGATGAGTTCGTAAAGCCTTCTTTCCGAATCATCTGAACCGGCTTGCGTATTGTTCATGAAGGTTGGTCTTATGGCCTCGTGTGCTTCCTGTGCTCCCTTTGATTTTGTTGCATATCTTCGCACTTTTACGTATTCCTTGCCAAAGTTCTTTTCAATCAATTCTTTTGCCATTGCAACGGCAGTGTCAGAAAGGTTTACCGAGTCGGTTCTCATGTAAGTGATCTTTCCCGATTCATACAGCTTTTGGGCAACTGTCATGGTACGTGAAACAGAAAAACCGAGTTTACGGCTGGCTTCCTGCTGGAGAGTTGATGTTGTAAAGGGTGCAGCAGGTGATTTTTTTGAAGGTTTGGTTTCAACATCATCAACAGAAAATTTTGCTCCTTTACACTTTTCAAGGAATTCAACGGCTTCTTTTTTATTCTTAAAGCGCTGCGGAAGTTCGGCCTTTACCAGCGCAGGCTGGCCATTATGCAGCGCTTCAAACAGGGCTGTGACCCTGTATGAATTTGAAGTTTTGAAATCCTGGATTTCTTTTTCTCTTTCAACGATAAGCCTTACGGCCACCGATTGTACCCTGCCGGCTGAAAGTGATGGCTTTACTTTTTTCCACAGTAATGGCGAAAGCTCAAAGCCTACCAAACGGTCAAGTACCCTGCGTGCCTGTTGTGCATTTACAAGATTATTGTCAATGCTACGTGGCTTTTGAATGGCATTTTGAATAGCATTTTTTGTTATTTCATGAAAAACTATACGTTTATATTTCTTTTCATCGAGTTTTAAGCTTTCGGCAAGATGCCATGATATGGCTTCTCCCTCGCGGTCTTCATCAGTTGCCAGCCATACCACTTCGGCAGCTTTCGAAAGTTTCTTCAGTTCGCTTATTACACTCTTTTTGTCATCCGAAATCTCATAAACAGGAGCAAAGTTGTTCTCTATATCTACGCCAAGTTTGGTTTTGGAAAGATCTCTTACGTGGCCAAAGCTTGATTTTACCAGAAATTCTTTTCCAAGAAATCCTTCAATGGTTTTTGCTTTAGCCGGTGACTCAACAATAACAAGGTTTTTAGCCATAACTACTTATTCTTTTGTTTGCTTTAAGGGTTGCAAAACTACTTAATAAAAATGAAATAGAAATAAAATTGATTTTACCAATCGTAAACGTTGATCAGCAGGTAATGTTTACAAACGCTTAAATACAGCGAATGAATAATATCTTTATTTCGCAGTTTAACAAAGGATTTTATCCTTTTTCATTTTGCTTTTACCTCAAAAACTGATTTTAATATGAAGTTCGTAAAAAATTCTCTACAAAACAATGAGCAATTATCAGATCAGTTATTCATAACAAAATAAAAAAGGCTGAACAGGCCTGAAAAAATAAGTAATTTTGCAGTTCAATACCTGAATTACAATATACAAATCAAACACGGATAAGAAAATTGGAAAAGAAGATATATATAGAGACCTATGGTTGTCAGATGAATTTTTCTGACAGTGAAATTGTGGCTTCCATCATGACCGATAAAAATTATGAATCAACCACTGAAGCAGATAAGGCCGATATCATTTTTATCAATACCTGTTCAATAAGAGAAAATGCTGAGCAAAAAGTACTGAATCGTTTGAAACAGCTTCAGGTTCTTCGCAAAAAGAATCCTAACCTGGTGCTGGGTGTACTGGGTTGTATGGCCGAGCGCATGAAAACCGAATTGCTGGAAGAAACTACTGCCGGATCAAAGGTTGATATGGTAGCAGGCCCCGATGCATACCGCGATTTGCCACAATTATTACTGGATGTGGAAACCGGGCAAAAAGCGGTAAATGTAATTTTATCTGCTGAAGAAACCTATGCTGATATTTCTCCGGTAAGATATGCCGGCAATGGAGTTTCGGCATTTATCTCCATTATGAGGGGATGCGAAAACTTCTGCACATATTGTGTTGTACCATATACCCGTGGAAAGGAGAGAAGCCGGAGTGTATCAAGTATTGTTTCAGAAGCACATGATTTGTTTGAACGGGGTTACCGGGAAATAACATTGCTTGGGCAAAATGTGAACTCCTACCGTTATAAAGATGAAATGAATGGCAAGGTTATTGGCTTTCATGAACTCCTGCAAATGGTTGCCGATATTGACCCATTGCTCAGGGTAAGGTTTGCCACATCGCATCCCAAAGATATGTCAGATGAATTACTTGAAGTGATTGCACGAAACCAAAACATTTGCAAGGCTATCCACCTGCCGGTTCAGTCGGGTAGTTCGGCGGTGTTAAAAAAGATGAACAGAAAGTATACACGTGAAGTATATCTTCAAAGAATACAGTCCATAAAAACACTTATACCCGAAGCAGCTATCACAACCGATATTATAGCAGGTTTTTGCGGAGAAACAGAACAGGATCACCAGGAAACTTTAAGCCTTATGAAAGATGTGGGTTTTGACTTTGCTTTCATGTTCAAATATTCAGAAAGACCAGGTACAATTGCAGAAAAGAAACTGAAAGATGATGTGCCGGAAGATGTGAAATCAAAAAGACTGCAGGAGATCATTGATTTACAGAATAAATTATCGCTCAAAAGCAACCGGGATGATGTTGGAAAAGTATTTGAAGTGCTTGTAGAGGGAAGATCGCGCAAATCAGATAAATATGTAAGTGGCAGAAACAGCCAGAACAAGATGGTTGTATTTCCTGATGACGGGTTTAAGCCGGGTGATTATGTTAAAGTAAAAATTACCGATTGCACTTCTGCCACACTAAAGGGTGTTGTTGTCTGAAGTTTTGAAATGGAACCCTACAGTTGATATCTCAGCCAGATCAGATCTTAATCTTCTTTCTTGTTCAAATATTCCATTAGGGAGCTGGCAATAACGAGATCTTCAGGAGTGGTGATCTTAATATTTTCTTTGTTGCCATCTACCATATAAATTCTGTCTCCGTTGTTTTCAAGCACCGTAGCATCATCTGTAAAAGATGGATCGTAATTAACATTATAGGCAGCTTTGATCCTGGCTGCCATGAAACATTGCGGAGTCTGGATCAACCTAAGCGAATCACGACTTATAACCTTGCTGAAGGCTCCATCCAGTAATCTCACCGATTCATTGATAGGTACTGCAGGGATAGCATTTCCGAATTTCGATGCAATATGAAAGCACTGTTGAATGGTTTTAAGTGAAACCAAGGGCCTTACGCCGTCATGAATGGCTATAAGTGCATCTTCGGGCACATTTTTCAGTCCGTTTTTCACAGAGTGAAAACGTGTAGGTCCGCCTTGAGCAAGTGTAATTGGCGGATAAAAATGATACTTACTACAAAGCGACTTCCATCTTTCCCGTTGTTCTTCGGGCAATACCAGTATTATATGTATATCGGGCGAAAATCTGAGAAAAACCGAAATGGTATGAAAAAGTATTGGCTTACCATGCAGGGGCAAAAACTGCTTGGGCAGAGATGAGTTCATTCTCACCCCTGCACCACCGGCAGTTATTATTGCATACTTTTGTTGCATTCAATATATATCAAATGATAAGCATGGCATCACCGTAAGTAAAGAATTTGTACTTTTCTTTTACGGCCACTTTATAGGCTTTCATGAGCAGGTCAAAACCGGCAAAAGCAGATACCATCATCATGAGGGTAGACTGAGGGAGGTGGAAATTGGATACCATGGCATTTGCTACGCTAAACTCAAAAGGAGGGTAGATAAATTTATTTGTCCACCCCTCAAATGGTTTGAGTTGCCCGTAAATACTAACTGAAGATTCCAGGGCGCGCATGGTAGTAGTACCTACGGCACATATTCTTTTCCTCTTTTCTTTGGCGGCATTTACAGCGTTTGCTGTTTTCTCTTCAATCAGGAACTGCTCTGAATCCATTTTGTGTTTGCTCAGGTCCTCAACATCTACACTTCTGAAGTTTCCAAGACCGGCATGAAGGGTTATTTCGGCAAAGTTAATGCCTTTTAACTCGAGGCGCTTAACAAGTTCGCGGCTAAAGTGCATTCCGGCAGTAGGTGCCGCAACTGCTCCTTCTCTTTTAGCAAAAACAGTCTGATATCTGGCTTTGTCTTCGGGTTCAACAGGCCTGCGGATGAGTTTTGGCAGTGGAGTTTCACCTAAGGCTTCCACAGTTTTTTTAAACTCGTCGTAAGTACCATCGAATAAAAACCGGAGCGTACGACCCCTGGATGTGGTATTATCAATTACCTCTGCAACAAGATTGTCATCTTCTCCGAAATACAATTTGTTTCCAATTCTGATTTTCCGTGCAGGGTCAACCAGAACATCCCATAAACGGGCTTCGCGGTTAAGTTCTCTGAGCAGGAAAACCTCAATCTGAGCACCGGTTTTTTCTTTTGTGCCGTAAAGTCGGGCAGGAAAAACTTTGGTATCATTTACAACCATTACATCACCATCATCAAAATAACCCAGGATGTCTTTGAATGATTTATGCTCAATTTCACCGGTGTTACGATGTAAAACCATTAAACGTGATTCGTCCCTGTTTTCAGATGGTCGCTCTGCCACCAGCTCTGCAGGCAGGTTGAATTTAAAATCCGATAATTTCATCTTTATTTTGTTTGTAAATTAAGATTAGGAGAGATGCCCCGGCAATAACTCAAGGTTGTTCCAATATGCATCAACAAATATTATAAAGTATTGTTCCTGTTTGGTTTATTTATTTTTCCCGGTGGTTAAACTTTTACAATCCTATACGTAAAATATAGGCTTCTGCCTTATTTCGTTTTTTTCGACAAAGCATTGCTGAAAAATTATGCATGGTTTATTGTTTGTAAAAAAATTTCCCGGAGAAAGGATTGCAAAGATAATACATGAAAAGGCCCATGTCAATAGTTTTCATATAAAAAAACAAAAACAGCCTTTTTAAGGGGTATTTGCTTAAGATAATACCAAATTATTGAATAAATTCAGTTCTCAAATTTTTTAAAATAGTTTTCCAGTTGCTCTATTGACCATGCATCTTCCACAGAAAACATACCTATTTTGGTTCTTCTTAGTTCTTTCAGATATGATCCGGAGTTTATTTTCTTTCCGAAATCTCTTGCCAGTGCCCTGATATATGTACCTTTACTGCAAACTACCCTGAATTTTACCTCGGGCAGGTCAAGTTGCGTGATTTCAAAATCATGTATAAATATTTTGTTGGATTTTAAAACAGTTGCATCTCCGCGACGAGCATGAAAGTAAGCCCGTTCTCCATCAATCTTTTTTGCTGAAAAAAGTGGTGGTACCTGGTCAAGTTCGCCGGTAAATTTCCGGGCGGCTTCATTAACAAGTGTTTCTGTAATATGATCTGTGGGGAAAAACTCATCAGGTTCTGTTTCAAGGTCAGATGATGGGGTTGATGCCCCCAGAAAAAAAGTACCGGTATATTCTTTTTCTTTTGCCTGGTAATTATCTATTTCGCG
>SLOJ01000139.1 GCA_007132585.1 Bacteroidales bacterium
CTGCCCGGAACCCATATTGATCTTCCGTCACTTTCTGAAAAGGACAGGGAGTATATTGAATTCTCCATTAAACATGATATTGCTTTCATTGCACATTCCTTTGTACGAAACAAGGAAGACGTTATGGCCATACAAGAGATCCTGGATAAACATGACAGCAAAATCAAGATCATTGCCAAAATTGAAAATCAGCAGGGAGTAGATAATATTGATGAAATACTTGACCATGTTTACGGGATTATGATAGCCCGGGGCGACCTTGCCATTGAAGTACCTGCAGAAAGGATACCCGTAATACAGGCTGAGCTTATTGCCAAATGCATACAGCAAAAGAAAGCTGTAATTGTTGCTACTCAGATGCTGCACAGCATGATTGAAAATCCCCGGCCAACAAGGGCTGAAATAACCGATATTGCCAATGCTGTGTTCAGTGGTACTGATGCCATAATGCTCAGTGGAGAAACCGCATACGGCAAATATCCGTTAGAATCAGTTAGAACCATGACACGTGCCGCCAGGGAAGCTGAAAAAAACAGAAAAGTAAGTATCGAGAAAAATGTAATGCCTCACGATAATGAAATTTCAGTCTTCCTGTCAAAAATGGCTGTCAGGTCTATTGAGAAAGTGAATGCCCGGGCAATTATCACCGATACTGATACCGGAAAAACTGCACGGTATCTTTCAGCTTTCAGGGGTAAGGCACCCATTTATGCCCAGTGTTATGATGAGAGGGTTATGCGCGAACTGGCTTTGAATTTTGGTATTTTTTCGGATTATATGGAGGTAAGAATTTCTAAAAAAGATTTTATAAAACATACCCTCAACCGGCTTTCAGAAGCTAAAGAAATTAATCCAGAAGATTTGATTTCTGTGCTGGCAGGAAATTTCGGTAAAAAGTCAGGGCCATCTTTTGTTGAGATAAGTACCGTTAGCAATATGCTTAGCAGTGAGAAATAATTAAAGCTTGTCCGTATGACTGTTAATACAAAAGAGATAAACATTGATCTCATCCGCGGGGCAATCAAAGAAAATCAAAAAGATTTTCTTTTAGAGATCATTAATGAACTTTACCCGGCCGATATTGCCGAGTACATGGATGATCTTAGTCTTGACGAGGCAAAATACCTGTATACACTTCTTGAGAAAGAGGAAGCTGCAGACGTACTTATGGAGCTTGAAGAAGATGTCAGGGAACGATTCCTTGAATCTTTCTCCACCCAGGAAATTGCACGGGAATTTATTGATAACCTCGATTCAGATGATGCCGCTGACCTGATCGGAGAGTTGCCTGGTGACAGGCGCGAAGAAGTACTGCTGCACATCGAAGATCGCAAACAAGCACAGGACATTGCCGACCTTTTGGTTTATCCCTCCAATTCTGCAGGGGGCCTTATGGGCAAGGAATTTATCAAAGTAAATGTTAACTGGTATGTGGTTACCTGTGTGCGTGAAATGAGAAAACAGGCCGAAGATGTGGATGAAATATACCATGTGTATGTGGTTAATGATAATGATGTGCTCCTGGGGCTGTTGTCACTAAAAAGTTTGCTCCTTGCTTCTCCCCGGGTTAAAATATCTGACCTTTATATAACCGATGTGGTTAGTGTTAAGGCCACGCAAAAGGGAGAAGAGGTGGCCAGTATAATGAATAAATACGATCTTGTGGTTTTGCCTGTGATTGATGAACTGGGTAGGCTCATAGGGCGCATTACCATTGACGACGTTGTTGATTTCATTAAAGAAGAAGCCGAAAAGGACTATCAGATGATGTCGGGTATGACCCAGAATATTGAATCAGGAGATAAGATTTGGGAACTCACCCAGGGTCGTCTTTTCTGGCTGATTGTTGCCCTGTTTGGTGGTATTATAGGTTCAAGGGTTATAAGTAATTACGAAGAACAGATAAGTGTATATCCCGAAATGGCGTTTTTTATGCCACTGATCGCTGCCATGGGAGGAAATGTTGGCGTACAGTCTTCAGCTCTTATTGTAAAAGGTCTTGCCAACAATACTATAACTGCCGGAGGCATTTTGCCCAAATTGTGGAAAGAGGTCTCCGTGGGTATTATCAACGGACTGGTTTGCTCGGGTATTTTGCTTTCATATAGTTTCCTTTTTGCTCCTTCACTGGCATTGAGTATGACTGTTAGTGTGGCGCTGATGTCGGTAATTATATTTGCATCAATTTTCGGAACCTTCGTCCCCCTGGCACTTGACCGGCTGAAAATTGACCCTGCTTTGGCCACAGGTCCTTTTATTACAACCTCCAATGATATAATAGGATTGTTTCTTTATTTTATGATTGGACGGCTGATGTATGGATTGTTTATGTAGGTGTGATTAAGTTTTATCCACATTTACAGTTCATTACAGGGTTTTTCATAATATTGTTTTGAGGTAACCGTTATTATTCCCGGCGCTTAAACGGTTTCATGAATCACTTTCTTAAAAAATGACCGAAATTCATTTAAAGTTGTAATTTTGTGCGATATATTGATTTTTAGCGGGTTCATAAAACCCGTTAACCTAATAATTCAAGTGTTTCCATGAGTTTTTATTTTCCCCAATCAGGTAATCTCAAAGTGAAAAGAAAGAAAAACTTTTTTTATCCTTTATGGATCATGTTATTTCTTGCAGCTGCATCTTGTACGCCGCATAAAAAACTTGTATATCTGCAACATCAGGCTGAAGTTTCCGACACATTGATGTTTACACGACCCGATTATTTGATCAAACCCGGTGATATTCTTCACATTCGCGTGCTCACTTTGGATGAAGAATCTGATATGATCTTCAACAATGAGGAAACGCGCGGAATGGGTTCAGGATCAGGGGCACGCAACAACATAAGTGTATTTTTACACGGATACTCAGTTGGTGATGACGGAAACGTTAAAATGCCGGTGCTTGGTAACGTTACTGTTGCCGGAAAAACCATTGCAGAAGCTACCGTGGATATTGAGAAAATGGTAGCTGACTATCTTATAGATGCAACAGTGGTTATCAAACTGGTGAATTTTTCTATTACTGTTCTTGGTGAGGTAAGAAGACCCGGAAATTATTATATATACGATAATCAGTTCAGTATTATGGACGCCATTGGCCTGGCAGGAGATATGACTGATTATGGAAACCGAAAGGTAAATGTAGTAAGGCAAACCGCCGATGGTGCTACTTTTGCAACCCTTGATGTAACCGACTCAAAAGCTGTTGTATCAGAATTTTATTATCTGCAACCCAATGATATAGTGTATGTTGAGCCACACAGGGTAAAACGGTTGGGCTTTGCACAGTTCCCCTTTGGTGTTGTCTTTTCGGCCATCACTACAACTTTGTTGCTCATCAATTTTTTTAGCAATTGATGATATTTTTTTAACAGGATTTATTTTACAATAAAAACCACAGCCAAATTCATTGATTTAATTACCTTATATCAGCAAAGGCATTAAAATGAACAAAGACCCCTTTCGCGAAGAAACGCTTGATATCCGTAAACTGATTTTCAAATACATCCGCTTTTGGTATTGGTTTGTGATCAGCATTACAGTTGCGCTTACTATAGCATATTTTATAAATAAATTTTCCGAAACCGTTTATCGTGCCCGTACAACGGTTCTTGTTCGCGATGACCGAAAAGGAGGTTTTCGGCCCGGGCAGATCATGGGTGAGCTTGATCTGTTTTATCAACGTAATAACCTGTTTAATGAAATGGCCGTGTTGCGGTCTTATTCGTTGGTTGATTCAGCTCTTAGAGAGATGGATGTTAATGTTTCTTATTACAATATTGGTCGTGTTGTAGGTGAGATAAGGACTGTGGAAATTTATCAAAACACCCCTTTCCGGGTTGTTTGGGATGATGATCAATCGCCGTTGTATAACCGGCCCTTTAATGTGAGTATATTGTCTGAGGATGCTTATGAACTTGAATTAACTGAAAGAAAAAGATTTTCATTGCGTAACGGGGGTGAGAAACTTACATTGCGGTTTGGTGAAAATCATCAAAAAGAAAACTATGGTTTTCGTATTATAAAATCAGATAATTTCAGGGCGCAAAGCCACGTGGGGCGTGAGTTTATTTTCGTAATACACGACACGGGTTCTTTACCCGGAAGATATCTTTCATCGCTGAATGTTGAACCACTCAATAATGAAGTGTCTATTGTTCAGCTTGCATTTGAGGCAACCAATTCGCAGAGGGCAATTGACTTTTTGAATACCCTTACAGAAGTATACATTCGTCAAAGCCTACTGGAAAAAAATACCATTGCAGAAAATACCATCCGCTTTATTGACCAGCAAATCGGGGTAATTTCCGATTCCCTTATTCTCGCAGAGTCATCCCTTGAAGAGTTTCGTCAGCGCAAAGGACTTATGGATGTAGGAATGATTACATCTCAGCTTTTCTCTGAGTTGCAGAGACTCGACAACCAGGTGGCCGTTGAAAATGTAAAACGTCAGTATTACGATTATTTATTTGATTATGTGGAAAATGAAAAGGATTTCAGAGATGTTTTCAGTCCCTCGGCACTGGGCATCGACGACCCGATGCTTAACAGCCTTATAGGTGAGTTAAGCAGCCTGTATGCTGAGCGCTCAAGGCTGAGGGTAAGTGCAACTATTGAGAATCCAAACATTCAAATGATCAATCGTAAGATTGAACAAAGCCGTGAAGCTCTTCTGGAAAACCTTATAAGTATTCGTAATGCTTCTGATATTCTGTTGAATGATCTCAATCAGCGCATTGAACGTCTTGAAAGCCGTATCAATCAACTACCCGGCACAGAAAGAGAACTCATTAGTATTCAAAGGAGATTTAATCTCAGCGATGCTACATACAACTATTTATTGGAGAAGCGGGCAGAGGCAGGTATTGCAATGGCCAGCAATGTGCCCGATCATAAAATCATTGACAGAGCCAGGTTTGCCGGGATTGTTTCCCCCAAGAAACGTCTTAATTACACAATTGCCCTCGTGCTGGGCTTTGTATTGCCCCTGGGGTTTTTACTCATAAGAGATTTCTTTGATACCCGGATCAACGATAAAAAAGATGTTACAGATGCAGTAGATTTTCCCATTTTGGGTGTTATTCCACACAATAAAAAAGCTGCAAAAAAGTCGGATATGAACCTGGTTGTTTTTGATGCAAATAAGTCTCCGGTAACGGAAGCTTTCAGGGCACTGCGAACAAATCTGCAATATTTTGCCAGCAGCCAGAAAAACAAAATAGTTTCTGTTACATCAACAAAAGCGCAGGAAGGCAAAACATTTACTGCCATCAATCTGGCTTCAGTTATTGCCATTTCGGGCAAAAAAACATTACTTATTGGTGCAGATATGCGCAAACCCAGAATTTATCAGGATTTTGATATTGAGAAAACCCCAGGCTTATCAAACTATCTCATTGGGAGCAATAGTCTGCAGGATATCATACAAAAAGTGAGTGTGAGTGACCACCTCCATGTAATAACAGCAGGACCCACCCCTCCAAACCCGAGCGAATTAATTGAATCGGGTGAAATGATTCAACTGCTCAATGACGTTAAGGAAATTTACGACTTTGTGATTATTGATACACCGCCTATTGGCATTGTGCCTGATGGCATTCATATAATCAAGAAATCTGATATAGCCATTTATATTATCAGGCAAGGGTTTAGTGATAAATCCAGCCTGGAGTTTATGAATGAGTTTGCTCAGAAAATTGATGCCGGTAATATTTGTATCGAAATCAATGATATGAAAATGAACCGCAATGGTTATGGTTATGGATACGGCTATGGCTATGGTTATGGCTACGGCTATGGTTACTATGAAGAAAAGCCTGAAGGAAATGTGTTTAAAAAGTGGTATGAAATAGTTAGTGGTGCTTTAAATCGGAAAGGATAATAGCTTGATACCAGTCAAACGATAATAAAAACTTTTCACCTCTTATAATATACCGGCAGTGTCAATTGAAAAATTTGGGCTGTCGGTTTTTTTACGAGACTATTGTCAGGTAAAAATACCCGAAACGGGAAATGTGTTTTTCTGAAAGAGAGAATTATAATTCCTCTGTTAAAAATCTCCTTTTCGCTTCAAAATAAGATAATAACCACATGAATCACCTATGTGAAACAGGTATTTCATGCAATATTTTAATTCATATCTTTGCGGCATATGTGTATTTTTTACCTGGTATAGTGCAGGTAAAAAATACTCCGATGTTAAACTTAAGGGAATAAAAGGGAGAAAGAAATGAATACAATGATTCATTTCCTGCCATAAGCTGCATCTGACTATTATTAAGAACAAAACGGAATCAAATGAATATAAACCGACAATTCTTTCAAATTGTTTCTCAAAGGAAATTTGTATTATTATTCGGGCTTCTTTTCTTTTTTTTAATTAATAATGCGTTACTGGCAAATAACCCCGGGCCCGCCGGCATCGGTGATCAGTCATCTAATGTTTTATGGCTGAAGGCAGACCATGGAACTTCAACCACCCAGGATGAAGAGGCCGTTGAAGAATGGCTCGATTTCAGCGGAAATAATAACCATGCTTTACAGACAGAACCCGGCAAAAGACCCATCTTTATTGAAAACTCAATCAATGGGCTGCCTGCATTACGATTCGGTGGCACCGATATCAATCTGGTTGTTGCCAATCATAGCAGCCTGGATGACACTGAAGGTATTACTCTCTTTGTGGTAGGACAGCCTGAAAATATTGACACACAGCCAAGAGGTTTGTTATCTAAAAGGGTGAGTAACGGTAACCAGGTAGCATATTCCTTGTTTACCTGGAATAACTCAAGACTATATTTTGATTCACCATCAAGATATAATGGTACTACAGCAG
>SLOJ01000138.1 GCA_007132585.1 Bacteroidales bacterium
GGGATTAAAAATAATATGGATATTGAATTGCAAATTCAATGATGTTCAGAGCGGAATTGCAAATTCCGCTCAGCAAGGATTCCATGATGTTCTAAGCGGAAATACAATTTTCACCTGGCGTAGTTTTTAACCTTAGTAGAATTATGCATGCAGAATGATTGTGTGCAGGTTAATAAAACCAGTCAGGTATTGCAACGCAGCGCAGCCCGTTTTGATATATTGGGAAAATGGGTGTTAGGTTTTTGAGACACGCATAAAGGCGTCTCTCTTGGTTTTAGAAATTAATGTCGATATTGAATTACAAATCGAATATTATTCAGATCGGAAATAAAATTTCCGCTCAGCAGGGGTTAATGAATATATGCTTCGTTCATCCATCCAGGTAAATTGTTAGATGATTATCTTTTTTTGGTTTTAAGGCTTTCGGTTTGGCTAAATAGTTGTAATTTCGGTGTTTGCATTAGTATTTCACGAAATATATCGTTAGCAATAATGAGACTTATTCTTTTGGCCTTTATCCTTATCCTTACTTTTCATTCAGGGTTAGTATTTTCTGACAATAACAGGGACTTTATTTTGGTGTATGATGGTAATAGTTTAAAGTTTTCTGATGATAATGATACGATTAACATTGGAGTGAAAAATCAGGGAGAAGATATAAGTCAACGAATTTTGATACAAAATCATTCACCCGTAAGTTTACATATTACAAACGTAAGGGGAGGTTGCGGACTGTCAGTTCCATCATGGCCGCGAAATATAATTAAACCTGGTGAAGAGGGTTTTATTATTGTCAGGTATGATTCCTCACGGCTGGGTAATTTTACACGAAATATTACCATTCATGCCAATACATCTGACTCCCGGACAGTAATCAAATTGCTTGGAGAAATTATTCCTTAATGATCTTTTGGTTTACTTTTCTGCTTTAATGACAAGTACTTTCAACGATGCCATGGTAAAGGATCTGGTGAATTTTTTATCTCCCTTTTTTTCGCTAGGTAAATCGTGAAATATTTAACATCTTTGCCTATATTTTCTCAATTTTTGTTCCATATAATTTTAAAAGCATAGATATGCCTAAAATATCAGATAAAGGCCGCATGATGCCCGAGAGCCCTATCAGGAAGCTGGTGCCTTATGCGGAAAAGGCCAAAAAGGCCGGCAGAAAAGTTTACCATCTGAATATCGGCCAACCCGATATTGCTACTCCTGATTCCATGATTGATGCCATGCATAAACTGGATATTCCTGTAATTGAATACAGCCATTCCGCTGGAATTATCAGTTACAGGGAAAAACTCTGTCAGTATTACAAGAAGCATGATATTGCAATTACCCCTGATGATATTATTGTAACCGCAGGAGCATCAGAAGCCATTCTTTTTGCAGTACAAACATGTTTAAATCCCGGCGACGAGATTATTATTCCCGAGCCGTTTTATGCCAACTATAATGGATTTGCCACCAGCTCCGGTGTGAAGGTAAAACCCATTATTTCAAAAATTGAAACCGGTTTTGCTTTGCCTCCTATTTCAGAATTTGAAAAGGCCATTGGCCCCAAAACCAAGGCGATACTGATCTGTAACCCCAATAATCCTACGGGTTATCTGTATTCTGCTGAAGAACTTGAGGTTTTACGTCAGATAGTTATTAAACATGATCTTTTCCTTTTTGCTGATGAAGTATACCGTGAGTTTTGCTATGATGGCGAGGAGCATCACTCTGTAATGAATCTTGAAGGAATTGAAAATAATGTTGTTTTGTTTGATTCAGTATCCAAAAGATACAGCGCTTGTGGAGTGCGCATCGGATGCATGGTTTCACGCAACAAAGAAGTGATGACCACAGCCATGAAATTTGCACAGGCTCGTCTGAGTCCGCCATCTCTGGGCCAGATTGCTGCCGAAGCTGCTATGGAAACTCCCGACAGTTACTTTGATGAAGTAATTGAAGAATATCGCAAACGCCGTGATACCGTAGTAGAGATGATGAATAATATGGAAGGAGTTACCTGCCCCAACCCCAAAGGAGCGTTTTATGTAACCGCCAAACTTCCCATAGATGATGCTGATAAATTCTGTCAGTGGTTACTTGAAGACTTTAACCATGATAATCAAACTGTAATGCTGGCTCCTGCAACAGGTTTTTATTCAACCCCTGGAGCAGGGCTGAATGAAGTTCGTATTTCTTATGTGTTGAATGTTGAGGATTTGAGAAAAGCAATGGAAAGCATCGAAGCAGCGCTTAAACATTACCCGGGAAGAACCATTTGATTCATTGAAGCTTTAATTTTATTTTAAAAGGCTGTTCGTATGGGCAGCCTTTTGCTTTTACGGGTAAATAAAAAGTTAATAACTCCTGAATTTTTGTGGATAACTCACAAAAAACTTCCCCTGTTTTTTGTATATTTTTGAGGAAAGAACCTTAATAATACTTTAATGACCGAATTTACACATTTACACGTACATACAAATTTTTCGATACTTGATGGTGCAGCACGCATTGATGTAATGATGAAAAAAGCTGCCGACTCAGGCATGAAAGCCCTTGCAATTACTGATCATGGAAATATGTATGGTGTAATGCATTTTACCCAGGCTGCAAAAAAGCACGGTATAAAACCCATTATAGGATGCGAAGTTTACATTACCGATGGAAGCAGACATGAGAAAAAAGGTAAGGAAGACCGAAGCGGGTTTCACCTTATTTTGCTGGCAAAAAACAAGCAAGGTTATGAAAACTTATCAAGAATTGTTTCCATTGGCTATCTCGAGGGCTTTTATTATACTCCACGCATTGACAAAGAAACATTGCAGAAATACAGTGAGGGAATCGTAGCCAGTTCAGCTTGTTTAGGGGGCGAGATACCACAGGCTCTTATGAACCAGGGAATGAAAAGGGCTGAAGAGATTCTTGAAGAATATATGATGATCTTCAAAGATGACTTCTACCTTGAATTACAGCGTCACGGGCTGGAAGAGCAGGAACCTGTTAATCAGCAGCTCCTGCAGATGGCCGAAAAATATAACCTGAAGGTTATTGCCACCAATGATTGCCACTACATCAATGCCGAAGATTCCAAAGCGCATGATATTCTTATTTGTTTGCAAACAGGTAAAGACCTGGATGACCCAAACCGAATGCGATACTCCGGGCAGGAATACCTCAAAACGCCTGAAGAAATGGCGGAGTTATTCAGCGATATTCCCCAAGCTCTTGCAAATACACAGGATATTGTTGACAAGGTTGAAGAATATGAAATCATGCGCGAAATTCTTCTTCCAAAATTCCCGTTGCCCGAAAATTTTGATAATGAGGACGATTACCTTGAACATTTGACTTATGCCGGAGCTGAGAATTTCTATAAAGAGATAACTCCTGAAATAAAAGAACGCCTGGATTTTGAACTTAAGGTAATCCGGGATATGGGTTTTGCAGGGTATTTTCTTATCGTACAGGATTTTATCAATGAAGCACGAAAAATGAACGTGGCAGTTGGGCCCGGTAGGGGAAGTGCTGCGGGTTCAGCAGTAGCTTTTTGTACAGGTATTACCAGTATCGACCCTATAAAATATAACCTCCTTTTCGAGCGATTTCTCAACCCCGAGAGGATATCCATGCCTGATATCGATATCGATTTTGACGATGAGGGCCGTGAAAAGGTTTTGCAATATGTCATTGATAAATATGGTAAAAACAGGGTAGCACAGATAGTTACATTTGGCACTATGGCAGCAAAATCTTCCATACGTGATGTTGCCAGGGTTTTAAGACTGCCTTTACCCGAAGCCGATCGCTTGGCAAAGCTTGTACCCGAAAGGCCGGGTACTTCACTTCAACATGCATACAAAGAAATACCCGAACTCCATCAGGCTCTTGAAGATCAAAATCCAATCATCAGGGAAACCCTAAAGTTTGCCAAAGTACTTGAAGGATCAAACCGGCAAACCGGTGTGCATGCCTGTGGGGTTATTATTGGCCCGACGGATCTTATCGATTGTATCCCGTTGAGCACCCAAAAAGACTCCATACTGCCTGTTACCCAATACGATGGCAAATTTGTGGAATCAGCGGGTATGTTGAAAATGGATTTTCTGGGGCTAAAAACGCTCTCTATTATGAAAGAAGCGGTAAAAAATATCAAGGCCCGGCATGGTGTTGATATTGACCCTGAACAAATTCCATTGGAAGACGAAACAACATTCAAACTGTACCAAAGAGGAGATACTATTGGTACCTTCCAGTTTGAATCGGATGGGATGCGAAAATACCTGCGTGAACTCAAGCCTAACAACATTGAAGACCTTATCGCCATGAATGCCCTTTACCGGCCAGGGCCCATGGATTTTATACCTGACTTTATAAACCGGAAACATGGTATTGATAAAACCATTTTTCCACATGAATGGCTTGAAGAAATCCTGAAACCCACCCATGGTATAATGGTCTACCAGGAGCAGATCATGCAGGCAGCTCAGATAATGGCGGGTTACTCACTTGGTGCCGCAGATATTTTGCGCCGCGCCATGGGTAAAAAGAAGGTTGAAGAAATGAAGCGCCAGCAATCTATCTTTGTGGAAGGGGCAACCAAAAAAGGTGTGGATAAGAAAAAGGCAGAAGAAATATTTAATGTTATGGCGCGGTTTGCTGAGTATGGGTTTAATCGTTCGCACTCGGCAGCCTACTCCGTTGTTGCGTATCGCACTGCTTACCTGAAGGCCAATTACCCGGCAGAATATATGGCAGCTGTTCTTACCAATAACTTCAGCGATATTAAAAAGATCACAAATTTTATGGAAGAATGCTATCGTCAGAATATTCCTGTGCTGGGACCTGACGTAAATGAGAGTGCATTCAATTTTGTGGTCAATGACAAGGGTGAGATTCGCTTTGGACTGGGAGCCATCAAAGGGGTGGGCGAGGGGGCCGTAGAAGTGATAGTTAAGGAAAGGCAGGAAAACGGTCCTTACAGGAATATTTTTGACTTCATGCAGCGTATAAGCCTGCGTTCTGTAAACAAAAGGGTGCTTGAGTCACTGGCAATGGCGGGGGCGTTTGATCGTTTTGAAAATGTACATCGTGCCCAGTTTTTCCATAGCGATGAAGAAGGGGGGCCTACATTTATTGATAAAATAATAAGATATACCAACATGGTTGTAAACCAGAAGAATTCATCGCAAATGAATCTTTTTGGTGAAGCTGATGAAAATGTAATTCCTGACCCCGAGATGCCTGATTGTCCGCGTTGGGATAAACTGGAAATGCTGAAAAAAGAAAAAGATGTTACAGGAATGTATATTTCCGGACATCCGCTGGATAACTTCAGGTTGCATATTGAAAATTTTTGCAGTCACAACATAACCGACCTAAAAAACCTTCAAAGATTAAAGGGAAGAGAAGTCTCTTTTGCAGGAATTATAGTCTCAAGCCAGCATAAATACACTAAAAACGGGAAACCCTTTGGCAGTTTTATTATTGAAGATTACAATGACTCTATACAACTTATGTTGTTTTCTGAAGATTATTTGAAAGTGAAATATTTTCTTGAGAAAGACAATTTTGTTTATGTAAAGGCTCAGATTCAGCCACGTTTTAATAACACTGACCAATTGGAGGTAAAAGTAAAATCTATGATGCTTTTGACTGATCTGGTAGAAAAAAGAGCATCGGATCTTATGTTAGAGATTCCAATATCAGAAATTAATGAAGAATTCATGAATTTCTTCAACGAGAATATAAATACACACAAAGGCAGTTGCAGGTTAAAGATAAAACTGCGTGATGAACTGGATAAAAGCACAGTTGAAATGTTATCGCGAAAAATTAAGGTTGAACCTGTTGCGTTTCTGAATAGCTTGCTGAAAAAATATGATCTTTCTTACAAACTCAACTGAAAAATAAGCAATAGCAACTTTATGATATTATTTGGGGCTTAATAATCAAAATGAATTCAATAAAAGTCTTATTTTTGTAAATAAGAACTCTTCAAAACCAAAAAATAGAAAATTATGGCACTAGAACTGACTGATAATAACTTTGATGAAATGGTCCTGAAATCTGACAAGCCTGTACTTGTAGATTTTTGGGCGGAATGGTGTGGCCCATGCCGCATGGTAGCTCCCATTGTTAGTGAAATAGCTACCGAGTATGACGGAAAAGCCGTTGTGGGAAAACTTGATGTTGACAGCAATCCAGGCGTGGCTACACGCTATGGCATCAGAAATATTCCTACTATCTTGTTTTTCAAAGATGGCGAAGTGGCTGATAAGCAGGTTGGGGCAGTTCCCAAGTCTGTTCTTACATCAAAAATTGAAAATCTGATCAAATAAAAATATCAGGAGACTTTCTAAGGGTGTCTGATGTTTTTTAGGCACCCTTTTTTATTCCTTTTTTATGTATTAATCCATAGGCTGTGAGTGCAAATCTTGAAAAATCCCGTTATAAAAAATTTGAAAACCTTGAACTACTTGCCCGGCAGGTTGTGGAAGGTTTTATTACCGGTTTGCATAAAAGTCCTTTTCACGGTTTTTCTGTTGAATTTGCCGAACATAGGATATATAACCCCGGAGAATCAATAAAACATATCGACTGGAAGCTGTTTGGCAGAACGGAGAAATTGTTTGTGAAAAAATTTGAAGAGGAAACCAACCTCAGATGCCAGATTGTTATAGACAATTCTTCATCTATGTACTTTCCTGCTTATGGAAGGAGTGATGAGAAATTATCTAAAATGGACTTTTCTGTGCAATCGGCAGCATCATTGATATATTTATTGAAAAAACAGCGGGATGCATCAGGATTGAGTGTTTTTACCGACGATCTTAATATTCATACACAGGCCCGATCGAACAGCGCACACAACAAACTTCTTTTTGCATATCTGAACAATCTCTTGTCACCTCAACCACAACAATTGAATCAAATGTCGAATCCGTCAAAGATTTTACATGAGATAGCAGAAAAGATCCATAAAAGATCATTGGTGATCATATTCAGTGATATGATGGAAAATATATCTGACCCCGATGAGATTTTCGATGCGTTGCAACACCTCAGACATAATAAACACGAAGTTATCTTATTCCATGTATTCGATAAAAAAAAGGAATTTGATCTGGATTACCAGAATCGCCCCTATCGGTTCATTGATATGGAAACAGGAAAGGAAATGAAGCTTAATCCCTCTCAAATAAAGGAAAAGTACCGCGATGCATTGGCACAATTTCATAATAATTTGAAATTGAAATGTATGCAGTATCAGATAGATTTTGTGCCTGCCGACATTGGAGCTGGCTTTGAGAACATATTGATTTCATTCTTTAAAAAAAGATCAAAGCTTTTTTAAAGAAGAGTTTATTAAATTTAAAAAGGGTTGGTAATTGGTTACCGGTAATTTTTTATCCGATTTTTTTTGTATTTTTCGAAAATTTTAAATCACCTTCTGAATGTTTTCTGGTAGTACTAAAATATTATTAGTAATTATCTTTTTATTTGCTTTTGCATTTCCTGTTCAATCAATCAGGGCCCAGGAGACTCCCGGAGCTGGCTTGTCAGACAGCCAAAGAGAGATGATGATTAATGATCTTATCATGAAGTCTGCCGATCATGCAAGGTGGTCGCATAAAGCCCGGCTTGATTTTGCCCTTACAGCATATGAGTATTCCCTGGAGATGAAAGATCCTGAGCCCAGGATGCAGGCTATGCTTCAAATGGCAGAACTTTATTTTCAAGAGGGAAGTTTTGATAAAGCACTGCTGTATTTCGACAGCCTTCAAATCTTTGGCAGCCAAACCAATAATATACCAGTCCTGGTAAAAGCAAAATGCCAAATTGGTTCTGTTTACAGGTATCGGGGTGAATTATTAGAAGCGCTCGGAATAACTCACGATGCTAATCAAATAATTGAAGAATCAGGCTTTGACCAACTAAAATCTTTAGCATATAATGATCTTGGCTTAATATATCGTAGCCTGGGAGATAAGGAACTTGCCGAAGAATACTATGAAAGCGCCCTGGAAAATGCCCGTAATCATCAGGATACAATGCAGGAAATACGTGCATTAACCTATCTGGGAAATTTCCTGAGATCAGAAGATGAGATTGAAAGAGCCTATGAACTTTATGAAACTGCCATGATGCTTGCAGTTCAATCCAATGATATTCAAAACATTTCATCTTTGAATAATAATATCGGTAATATTTATCGTGACAGGGGAGCGTATGATACAGCTTTGGAATATTATTTCGAAGCGCTTTCAATGTTAGGAGAAGTATACCTGGCAGGTCTTGAAACAGTTATCTTACGAAATATCGGGGTCACATTTCAGCAAAAAGGAGATATTGATGAAGCATTATCTTATATCAACAGAAGTCTTGATTTAAGTATTGAAACCGGATTAAAATGGATTAGCAGGGATAATTACCTTACTCTGTCAGAAATATATAATACAATCGATGAGCCTGAGGAAGCATATAATTATCTTTTAACTTACACTGAACTTGATCGTGAGATTTTCAATGAAAGGCTGCTCAATAGCATTAATTATTTTAGTGAAAGAGTTTATGATGCTCAAAGAAAAGAAGAATTATATCGTTTCAGGTGGCAGCGTAATTTGTTACTTCTGGTAATTTCCGGGTTGGGTTTGTTCTTTCTTATTTCTCTCTTTATTCTTATTTTTAAAAGGTTTAAAGAGAAAAGAGATCATGTTGAGAGCCTGGAAGCCACTTTGCATGAAAAAGAAATTACTGAAAAAGCCCTTAAACAGAGTGAAGAAAACTATCAAACTCTCATAAGGACGCTCAATGAAGGACTTATTGTTCTTGATCTTAACAATAAAATTGAGTTTGTGAATTTTAAAGCATGCAAAGTGTTGGGGGTCCATGATAAATCGGAATTGATGGGCCGGAATTTCATAGAGTTTCTCCTTACTCCGGAGGATGAAAAGCTTTATAATGACAAAATGGAATTACAGAAAATGGGTATTTCTGACCATTATGAAGTGAAAATGAAAAATGTTACCGGTGATCTCTTGTGGGTAAATCTTAGTTCTGCTCCTATTCTTGACGAGAATCTCAGGTCAAAAGGTACTGTTACTCTTATTACCGATGTTTCTGATCGTAAAAAGTATGAAGAAACTTACAGTGATCTTACGACCGACCTTAATCAGAAGATCAAACAGTTAAACTGTCTTTATGATATTTCTGATATTTCGGGGGTGCCGGGAATCACATTTGAAGAAATTATTGAAAAATCGCTTGAGATCATACCCGTTGGATTGAAATACACACACGATATTGGTGTACAGATTATGTTTGACAATAAAGTTTATACTTCAGATAATTACAAGGAAACACCCTGGTCATATATAGTTCCCATTAAGGTACAAAAGAAAAAACTGGGGCATATAAAAGTTGCATATCTTGAAAAGAAACCTCAGATTAATAAAGACCCTTTCCATTTTAATGAAAAGATCTTACTGAAGAATATTTCAGAGAAGTTTGGCCAGATACTGGAATCAAAAAATCTTGAAAAAGTATTACGCGAAAACCAGGAAAGATTGCAGGAAGTACAGCGCATAGCCAGGATAGGTAACCTGGAAAAAGACCTGCAGGCCGATGAATATACTTTCTCGGGAAACTTCTTTGATATTGCTGAGATATCACCGGAACGAAGAAAGTTTTTCGATATTGAAAAGCTGGCTGAAATGGTTCACCCCGAAGATAAAGCAACTTTTAATGAGCTGATTAAAGATGAAGATTATGGTAATAGCATATTAAGCTTTCATTATAGAATCATTACGCAGGAGGGGGTTATAAAAAATATTTATTCAAGCCGTAAGATTGTTGCTGATGATAATGGTGCACCCATCAGGGTAATATATACCATACAGGACGTTACAGAGCAAAAAATCAACCAGGAGCTAAAATACAGTGCTGAAATGGCTCTCAGAACATCGGAAGCACGTCAGCAGGTTTTGGCAGATATGAGTTATGAAATGCGCACCCCGCTCAACGGAATAATGGGGGTTGTAGATTTTCTGCTTAAATCCGATCTTACAGCAGAACAGCTTAATCTGACAAAAACCATTAAAGATTCCAGCGAAGGCCTTATGAATATTGTCAATAATATTCAGGACTTGTCAAGAATTGAACATGGTAATATTGAAATGCACAATAAACCATTTGAACTTGAAGGGTTTATTAATAAATTGTCTGACTTGTTTCTGGCACTTACAAGGCATAAAGAACTAAGCCTGAATACAGAAATTGATAAGAAATTGCCCGGGACTATAGTGGCAGACGAGAAACGTCTTGGCCAGGTTATTTCTAACCTTATATCGGCTGCTGTTAAACAAAGTGAGCAGGGAGAAGTAAGCTTGAAAATTGCTGTGGTGAGTAAAAAGGATGAAGAACTGGTCATTTCTGTAATTATTACCGATCCTTCAAGATATAAAACCCTAAAGATACAGGACCTTACCGGTTCTATTGATTCCATGAGTGATACAGATATTTACGGAAGTGAAGACCTTTCCTTTAGCATTACCCAGAAACTTGTTCAGCTCATGGGAGGGCAACTTACTATAAAGACAGATAAAAGGAAAGGTACAATTTCAAGTTTTACTTTTGTTGCTATGCAGGATTCAAAACCCGGAAAGAAAGCAATAAAAAATGGAGTGCCTTTCAAAATAATGAAATCCATTAAGGGCTTAAAGGTTTTATTTGCTGAAGATAAAATAATTAATCAAAAGGTTGTATCTCTTATGTTAACGCATGCAGGAATTGATGTTACTTTAGCCGGTAACGGTGAAGAAGCACTCAAAAAAATGAGAGAACAGGAGTTTGATATTATTTTACTTGACATGATCATGCCTGTGATGGATGGTTTGGAAACCATAAAATCCATAAAAGCCGAATTCGATAATTATCCGCCTGTAATTGGTGTAACGGCCAGTACCATGGAGAAAAGCAAAAAAAACTATCTTGAAAACGGTTTGGATGATATTATTACAAAACCTGTTAATGCTGCAGAACTTTACGAGAAAATAGCACATTGGCATTTGAATAAAACCAAAAAAATCTGATATGTCCAATACAGCAGAAAAGCTTAGTCAACTGCATAATTATCCTCATATAAATGAGAATAATTTTATCAAACTGCAAAAAAGTACAGCAGCAAAACCAGAGCTTCTCAAAGAGATCTTTCAAAGTTACATTGATGAAACCCGTGAGCTTATATCGGAGATCAAAACGGGGATTCAGAAGGATAATAATGAACTTTATTACTCTGCAGTACATTCGCTGAAAGGTTTGTCAGCAACCATTGGTTGTTCAAGGATGTTTCAACTTTTAAGGATTATGGATTCGCTTAACAAAGAAGATCATTATTCCGAATCCCAGTCTTGCTATCATCATCTTGAAGCCACTTTTGCAGAAACAGAATCTGTTATTAAAGAAAAGGTTCTTTCCTGAGAAAAGATCTTTTCAAAAAAAATGCATCAGCCATGAATGCTGATGCATTTTTTTAAGAACAAGTTTTGGGTTATCAATTATGCATATTCACAATTTCGCCGGTTGAGTATTTCCCTGCATCCAGGTTCTCCTTGATTTTTGAAAATGCATCAAGGGTGTATTTAACATCTTCAAGTGTATGCACGGCAGTAGGAATTATTCTTATAATAATAACTCCTTTGGGTACAACCGGATATCCTACCACAGAACAGAATATATTAAAGTTCTCGCGCAGATCGTAAGCGAGGTTTATACCCTCACTTGCCTGGCCGGAAAGGAAGACCGGAGTAACAGGCGATTGTGTATTACCCAGATTGAATCCCCTTTCACGCAAACCGTTTTGCAAAGCATGGGTAATAGTCCATAGCTTTTCTTTTAGTTCAGGGTGCTTTTTAAGTAGTTCCAGTCTTTTTATTGCACCCACAACCAGTGGCATGGGAAGCGATTTAGCGAAGATCTGGCTGCGCATGTTATACATCATGTAATATATAACTTCTTTTTTTGATGCAACAAAGGCACCAATGGAAGCCATGGATTTGGCAAAAGTACCAAAGTATACGTCTATTTCATCATTAACTCCCAGGTGTTCACCAACACCGGCACCGGTTTTACCCATGGTTCCGAAACCGTGTGCATCATCAACCAAAAGGCGGAAATTATACTGTTTTTTAAGTGCAGCAATCTCATCAAGTTTACCCAGGTCGCCTGACATGCCGAATACGCCTTCGGTAATAACCAATATGCCACCACCTGTTTCAGATGCTACTCTTGTAGCACGTTCAAGCTGTTTTTTCAGGTTTTCGATATTGTTGTGCGGAAACACAAAACGCTTGCCCATGTGCATACGTAGTCCGTCAATTATGCAGGCATGTGATTCCGAGTCGTAAACAATTACATCTTTGCGGTCAACCAGAGAATCAATGATTGATACCATCCCCTGGTAGCCATAGTTCAGCAGATAGGCTGCTTCTTTACCAACAAATGCTGCAAGTTCTCTTTCAAGTTGTTCGTGCAAATCGGTTTGGCCCGACATCATTCTGGCCCCCATAGGAAGGGCAAGGCCGTATTTTTCTGTAGCTTCGGCATCTGCTTTTCTTACTTCAGGATGGTTCGCCAAACCAAGGTAGTTATTAAGGCTCCATACCAGCTTTTCCTTGCCACGAAATTTCATACGGTTCGAAATTTCTCCTTCCAGCTTTGGAAATGCAAAATAACCATGAATACGGTCAGCATACTGGCCCAATGGCCCCATATTTTGAGTCGCTTTATTAAATATATCCACTGCTATAACTGTTTTATGTGAATAATTGAAATAATTTGCAAATCTATCACTTTATTTGTGTATTGGCAAAAAAGGATGTTAAAATATAGGTATCAAAAAGAAAAGAATACTGCAGGATCGGGGCAAATTTTCTTATATACATCTTTTTCGGATTTGCTGCAAACTCCCGGGTAGTCGCCTTTTTTGTTACCCATATCAGAAATGATCTGGAAATGCAGATGCGGCGGCCAGTCGCCATTTGTCGGAAAATTCCCTACCCGGCAAAATTGTTCTCCTTTTTCAATGGGTATTCCTTCATGCAGGTTGTTAATGGATTCAAAATCGAGATGCCCGTAAAGCGTATAAAAGGTTGACCCATCAATGTTGTGTTCAAGTATAATGGTCGGGCCATAATCACCATAGCTGTCGTTATTGGCAAAGCTGTGAACTTTGGCATGAACAGGGCAGAAAACAGGTTCACCGGCATCAATCCATACATCTATACCCAGATGAATACTCCTGGCTTCTTCAGGGGAAACAGCAAATAAAGGACTCCTTCTGTAAACTTCCCTGTCTTCCATATATCCTCCATAAGCATATCTTTTCCCTGCTTCTTTGAGTTTGTCAAAAACATATGTATCCAGTTCATTTACATTTTGAAAGTTCAGAACCTTCATTTCAGGATTATAAATGCTGAAATCCATCATCAAGGTATTGTCTTTGCTGAGATCAGGTTTAAATAATGGTGAGAAGGTATCTTTTTTTTGATGGAGTATTTGTTCCAGATTCATAGGTGTTTTTCTTTAAACATTTTTTCAAGGGCAAATAGTTCATCACGTAGTCGTGCAGCTTCAATAAAATCAAGCGATTTGGCAGCTTTTTCCATTTGCCTTTTGGTATTATTCATGGCTTTTTGAAGTTGTTCCCTGCTCATATACTGAACAACAGGATCGGCTGCAATATCAACCTGCTCCTGTTCTATATATGCGTCCTTTATCCTGGTGCGGCTATCGGCCACAGACGTTTGTCCATGAATAGCTTCCACAGATTTTTTTATCTGTTCGGGTGTAATGTTGTTCTCCTGATTGTATTTCAGCTGTTTTTCCCTTTTCCTGATGGTTTCGTCTATTGTGCGTTGCATAGATTCAGTGATCTTATCGGCATACATGATCACCTTACTGTTTATGTTTCTTGCAGCACGTCCTGCCGTTTGGGTGAGTGATCGTTCTGAGCGAAGAAACCCTTCCTTATCAGCGTCCAGTATGGCTACCAGTGACACTTCGGGCAGATCGAGTCCCTCACGCAGAAGATTAACACCAATTAAAACATCAAAGGTTCCAAGACGTAAATCGCGCAGTATCTCAACCCGTTCAACAGTATCCACATCGGAGTGGATAAAACGGTTCTTGATACCTGTATTATCAAGGTATTTACTGAGTTCTTCGGTCATGCGTTTGGTTAATGTGGTAACCAAAACCCTTTCATTGGCATCGGTACGAAGATTGATTTCATGCAGGAGATCATCGATCTGGTTCAGACTTGGGCGAACTTCAATAGTAGGTTCCAGCAAACCTGTGGGTCGAATAACCTGTTCAACCACCACCCCTTCGCTCTTTTTTAATTCAAAATCTGCCGGTGTAGCACTAACAAATATCACCTGGTTCAGCATGTTTTCAAACTCATCAAACTTAAGGGGTCTGTTATCCAGAGCGGCAGGTAACCGGAATCCATACTCAACAAGCGTTTGCTTTCTTGATCTGTCGCCACCATACATGGCATGCACCTGGGGAATGGTTGCATGACTCTCGTCAATAACCATCAGAAAGTCACGCGGAAAAAAATCAAGCAGACAGAAGGGCCTTGATCCGGGCATGCGGCCATCAAAATAACGCGAATAATTTTCTATACCTGAGCAATAACCCAGTTCGCGCATCATCTCCAGATCATAGTTTACACGGTCTTCAAGTCTTTTGGCCTCCAGGGGCTTACCTGTTTCATGAAAATATTCTGTGTGCTTTATGAGATCATCCTGTATTTGATAAATCGCATTTGCCATTCTATCTTTTGATGTTACAAAGATATTGGCAGGATAAATGGAAATGCTCTCAAATTTATCATAGGTATGACCGGTAAGCGGGTCGAAACTTTCCAATGATTCAATTTCATCGTCCCAGAAAATGATCCGGAATGCATGATCGGCATAAGCAGGGAAAACATCAACCGTATCACCCTTTACCCTGAAGGTCCCGCGGGTAAAATCTACCTGGGTACGGCTGTAAAGACTGCCTACAAGTTGATGCAGAAGTTTATTTCGACTTATAATATCTCCCCGGTTGAGCCGGATAATGTTTTCATTGAAATCATCCGGATTTCCGATGCCATAAATGCAGGAAACTGAACTTACCACCAGCACATCTCTCCTGCCTGATAACAAGGCACTTGTGGCACTAAGTCGCAGTTTCTCTATTTCATCATTAATGGAAAGATCTTTTTCAATATATGTATTGGTGCTTGGTATAAATGCCTCGGGTTGGTAATAATCATAATAAGAAACAAAGTATTCTACAGCGTTGTTGGGGAAAAATTGTTTGAACTCACCATATAACTGCGCTGCCAGCGTTTTATTATGACTAAGCACCAATGTTGGTCGCTGGATCTTCTCTACCACATTGGCAACGGTAAAAGTTTTTCCCGAGCCGGTAACTCCCAACAGAGTCTGATAGGGTAAACCCGCTTCTATACCTTGCACCAGTTGTGCAATGGCCTCAGGCTGGTCGCCGGTGGGTTTAAAATCAGATTGGAGTCTAAAAGGCATGGTTTACTTCTTCAGGTAAAAAATTAAAAGGTATATCGCAAAGAGATTCCTGTATTCATCCAAAAACCGGTATGGCCAAATATACTCAGTACCGGTATAAGGTCGACACCCACGGTAACAGGTATTTCTTCAATTTTATATTCAAGACCTAAAACACCCAGTACTCCTAACGTGGCAATACTTCCTGAATCATTCTTGTGAAACCAGGGTGTATATCGCCTGTCATAAAATCCAATCTGTCCGCCACCACCATAATACCAGTATAAACCCGGAGCATCAAAAGCATTGGCGTGACGTTGGTACATGCCTGCAACCATTAATCCACGGTAATGAAAAGCTGCCACTCCTTCAACGGCATCACTCCGATTGATGAAATGTTTGAGGGAAACTCCACTAAAAGGCCATCCCCCGCGAACTCCCAGCGATGTTGTATATTCCTGTGCCGAAAGACTAATACTACTGAATAAAATCACGAAAATTACTCCTGCTAACTTTTTCATGTTGATAAGATTATAATTATGAGTTTTTTTATGAATTATTGATTATTATAAAGGTTAATTATTTTTAAATACTAACCAAATGAATGTTTTATTTATCTGATGAAACTTTTATCTATATAATTTAACCATACTGAAACGGGAAAATGGTCTGAATATTTTTGTGAACCGGTTTTGAAATTATAGGGTTTAAAATGTTTGCTATGCATTATATAGTCAATACGAAAACCCGGCAAATCCCAAATGTAGGTTTGACCTGTAGTACGTCCACTTTTAAATGAATCATTAAGCAATTGGTTTATTTTACGATAAGCATAAGAATGTGGAGTGTCATTGAAGTCACCTGCAAGAATCACCGGATAAGGACATTGAGTGATGTGCTCAGCTACCATCTCTACCTGTATTGCTCTTTGTCTGTAGGCATTTACCAAGCCATTCAGTATTCTCATACTGCCCTGCCTGAAATAATCCCGGTCAGATATTTGCTCTACATTTGTCATATTTTCAACAAACAAATAATCCTCGGGACTTAAACCTATAGATTCAAAATGCACATTATAAACCCTTACAGTATCATTTTCTATTATAATATCAGTATAAATACATAAGTTACCTCCACGTGTCGGGAAAGTAATCATTCCTTTATTAGCTATAGGAAATGCAGAAAATGTTGCAAGTCCAAAAAAGTTTATATTTCTTGATGATCGTGTAAATCCTGTATGAGCATACCGGGCATTTAATAAATGGGGCAAAGTATCAAGTGTTTTAAATGCGCCGCTTTTGTTATGTACAAATTCCTGCAGACAAATGATATCGAAATCACCCGATTCAAGATAACGGAAAATATTGTTACGGTTGGTATAGTTAAGCTCCCATTGCGGACCATAATTATAAAGATCAAACACTCTTACATTATAACTTAGCACATGAATGTTTATACCCTCTGATGGTAATTGACGCTCAGTATCACTGTAACTCATGAAACTATTAATATGGTTGTAGCCTGCTAGTATTGCGATTAAGGAAAGGAAAAAATATAACCTTTGCCTTATGATCCACAGAAGAACAAATCCGATATTTATGAGCAACAAAAAAGGGTAAAAAAGACCTGGCAGGGCAGCAGGCCAGAAAAACTGCGGGCTGATACGTGTGCCTGCATATACAAGCATTAATCCTGCTATTGCCAGCACGTTGAAAAATAAAAGTATTTTTCCTGGCCAGGAAAGTTTGTTCTTTCTTCTCACCGCAAAAACAAAATGTTTTACTTTTTATTACTTAATTTGAAAAGGATTTCTTTTTCTTCCTTCGAAAGGCTATCATAACCATGCCGGGAAATTTTATCGAGAATTTCATCCATGCGCTTCTGCTGATCTGCTCTGCGTTTGTTGTATTCTTCATCGCTTACAGGCCTTTGGCTGCTATACTCAACCCTCATCCGGGGTTTTTTTCTGAAAATACTACCCAGGGCTTTTATCCACATGCTTAGCCATTTTCCGGGATCTTTGCCGTTTTTCAACAGGGCAATATATGTAAATCCCCATAATGCACCGCCAAGATGGGCGAGATGTCCGCCGGAGTTGGCTTTGTCAATACTGATAAGATCAATAACAACAAAAAATATGGCAATATATTTCAGTCGGATGGGTCCTAAAATAATCAGAGGTAGCTGATAATTGGGCATATATGTAGCAACAGCAATGAATATGGCAAGTACTGAGGCAGAAGCTCCAACAGCAACCGACATGCTTACCCAGTCTTGAAATACCGGAAAAATATTATAGGAAACTATAAAAAACAATGCTCCCATAAGACCGCCAATGATATATGTTCCGGCTAATCGCTCTTCACCCAGAAAATCCTTAAAAATTCTTCCCCCAATGTAAAGCACCAGCATGTTGAAGAAAATGTGCAGGAGATCGAAATGAAGAAACATATAGGTTATAGCAGTCCATGGTCTTGCCAAAAGTCTTCCTGTATCGCTTGGAACTCCAAACCAGTTGATAATACCATCATAAGCAGAAGGTGCATCGGCCAGGAAAAACATGACCCTTACCAGGCTTACCAGGATAAAAAAGGCTAGATTGATACCCATAAGTTTTGCCAGCACCGATCCGTGGGAGAAAAAATTTCGTATTTCAGTAAACAATGAAGATTGCATATATAATCTTAAATTCAGCTTTTATAAATAATTTATTAAAGATACTGGCAGAATATAAATCTTAAAACCTGTAAACCAATAACCCCTAAACTTTAATTTCAGCCTTAACTTATCAATACAAATTTCCTTTCTTCTTCCAGTATCGTATCATCAGATATCCGAAAAGCATACCTCCCAGGTGAGCGAAGTGTGCAACATTGCTTCCCGGTCGGTTTGCAAATCCGAAATACAGTTCCATAGCACCGTACATCATAACAAAATACTTGGCTTTGATGGGTATGGCGAAAAAAAGATAAATAAGCGAATTTGGGAACAACATTCCAAAAGCAAGCAATATTCCAAATACAGCCCCTGAAGCGCCAACCACCACCGGAGCATTTAAAAAGTCAACCTTGTATTGATTCAGAAAATTTACAGCTCTTACCATGGCCTCGTTGGGAGAGTTGTTTATCAGGCTGTTATAGTCTGCCAGGAAAACTCTGAAGTTATTTTGAATCTCCATGGATGTTACTTTAAAATACTCCGATTCAAGAAATGCCCGCAGGCTTTCATGATCGGGGTTTTCGAGCACAGAATTTACCGCTTGTAAGGTGGGTAGCATTTGCCAGTAAAGAACTGCATAATGCAATAATGCTGCACCTAAACCGGTTACCAGGTAATATAAAAGAAATCTTTTCGGTCCCCACACATTCTCAAGCACATTACCAAACATCCACAATGCGAACATGTTAAAGAACAGGTGGGTAAAGCCACCATGCATAAACATGTAGGTAATAAACTGGTAGGGGGCAAAACTTTGTGCGCCCGGGAAGTGTAATCCTAAAACCCTGTAAAGGTCAATTCCGAAAGCATTTCCCATGGCAAGGGTTGCCAGAAAAAACAATCCGTTAATGATAAGAAGATTTTTTACCACAGGAGGTAAAAGTGTAAAGCCACCGGGCCGGAATTGCTGCATAATGTTCTGTATTATTGTTTTTTAAATAACAAGAATAATGTCGTGATGTTTATTTAGGTCAGCTTATGACCTGTTATAACCGGCAAAATTATAAATTTTATTTATCATGCGGTTATTCTATACCAGCACATAATGAAGATTTTACCTGAACTTGTCCGAAAGCTCATTCATGTCAAGTGTAGTAAGAGTGGGTTTTCCCGAGGGGGTATGATAGGGCATTTCACACGAAAACAAACTATCAGCCAAAGCATTCATTTCTTCTTCACTCATAACCTTTCCATACTTTACCGACAGGCTCTTTGCCAGTGAACGGGCAAGGTTTGTGCGGGTATCAAGTTTTACATCAACACTGTTCTTTTTGAAATTTTCAAGGATAGATTCAATGACTTTTTGTAAATCTTCTTTTTCAGGTAAATCAGAAGGAACGGCATTTACAACCAATGAATTCTTTCCAAATTCACTAATTTCAAATCCAAGTAAAACAATATCTTTCTTAATTTCCTTCAAAAGTTCCATGTCTGTTTCATTGAGCTTAATATGCTCAGGATATAGCAGGGTTTGTGCAGATACTTTTCGGTTTTTCAGCATCCTGATATGTTTTTCAAAAAGTATACGTTCGTGCGCGCGCTGCTGGTCAATCAGCATCAATCCCGATTTAATGGGAGTAAGAATATACCTGCCATGTAAATGCATGAATTTTTTCCCTTGCTGAGTGTCAATTGATTTATCCCAGTCCGGACTGATAATGGTTTGTTTTGTTTGATCACCCGAGGAAACATCGTCAGACTCCTTTCTGTCAAAATCAGTGGCCGGGTCAGTGAATAGCTTCTCCCAGTTCCTGATGTTGGCGCGTTGCGTGAGATTTTTCCCGGACTGGGATGCAGGTGAACCACCCGTTTTAAAAGGATTGTATTCAGGATCCACTTTTATTTCAGGGGGAGTAACAGGCTTTGATTTGTCAAAACCGATATCATCGAATGCAGTTTCTCTTTCAAAATCAAGAGTGGGCACAATATTAAACCGGCCAAGACTGCGTTTAACCGTAGCCCGTATGATCTGGTACAGGAGTTTTTCATCCTGAAATTTGATTTCGGTTTTGGTAGGATGAACATTTACATCAATATGTGATGGGGCTATTTCCAGGAAAATATAAAAAGACGGATATACATCATCAGGTATAAGCTCAGAAAAAGCATATTCCACTGCATGATTCAGATAAGGCGATCTAATGTACCTTTTATTCACAAAAAAGAACTGTTCACCCCGTGATTTTTTGGCATGCTCAGGTTTTAGCACAAATCCGGTGATTTTTACAATTTCTGTTGATTCATTAACAGGAATCAGACGTGATTTGTAATGGTTTCCAAAAAGCTGAATAATCCTGCTGTTCAGGTTTCCTGTTAGGGTTTTAGTATTTAGTTGATTATTGTGATAGTAAGAAAAAGCAATATCAGGATATGCAAGTGCCACACGGGTAAATTCATTGTAAACATGGTTCTTTTCTACGTTATCACTTTTCAGGAAATTGCGTCGGGCGGGTGTGTTAAAGAAAAGATTCTTTACGGCAATGGTGGCACCTTTGGGGCAATTACAGGGGTTTTGTGATTCCAGTTTAGAGCCTTCTATGATAATTTCTGTGCCAAGTGTATTTTGTTCCTGCCGGGTTTTCAATTCAACACGGGCAATTGAAGCAATGGATGCCAATGCTTCTCCACGAAAGCCCATTGTGCGAAGTGCAAAAAGATCGCGGGCATCATTGATTTTACTTGTAGCATGACGCTCAAAACACATACGGGCATCCGTTTCAGACATGCCGTGACCATTATCGGTTACCTGCACGAGTGTTCGACCTGCATCTTTAACAATCAGTTTTATTTCTGTTGCACCGGCATCAATTGCATTTTCCAGAAGTTCTTTTACCACAGAAGCGGGCCGCTGAACCACTTCGCCGGCGGCAATCTGGTTGGCAACCGAATCGGGAAGGAGTTTAATGATATCAGACATGAAAGCAGTTAAATTCAGTTTTAGCGAAGAAAAATGTAATAGAATAATAAGGCAATAAAAGCAAGTACCGCTATCAGCCTAAGATTGGTATTACGCCTGGCCCTGGCACCTGAGTTCCTTCTCCAGCGCATTTCCATCCTTTCGCGAAGGGCATCAGAATAATCCTTTCCGGAAGTATCTTCAAAGGCAGTCTTCAGTCGTTTTTCCCGTTCTTCTTTTGCCTTATCCCAATAAATGGGCCGGTAATTAAACTGCTTGTTTTTTGGTGTTTTAAAAAATGTAAGGGCCATCTGTCTTCCTGAATATATTCTTATTTCTTAACTACAAAGTTAATAATATTAAGAGCAATGTACAAATTTCAGTATATAACAAAGCTCTTCTTTCGTTTTGATTATATAAAGCTGATTTGTTGCACAAAAAAACCGGACATCATTTAAGATTGCCCGGCTTTAAAGTCTCAAACAAAGTTTATCTGGCAAGTATCAACTTTTCCATATAAACATTATTTCTGGTCGTTAGGCGATAGAAATAGATTCCCTCGGGTATATTAACGGCATTAAAAGAAAAGTTGTAGTTTTCATTTGCCTTTACATAACCTTGAAAAATCACCGCTATTCTTTTACCATCTAAATTATAAATATCCAGCAACACATGGGAAGATTCCTTAAGAGAAAAGTTGAAAAATACATGGTCTCTGAAAGGATTTGGATATGCATTAAACTCACCAAATGCAGGTACAATGTCACTTACATTGGTAAATATTGGAAGAGCAATCAAATCACCACCAGCAGCAGTAGCCACGTAAAGGCCAAAAGCAGGCCCGTCGCTGTTGTTTGCAGGATTCAGAAATCCGCTGGCTACAACGGTAATGGCGGCACCTTCCAGTCCGAGAGTTTGCAGAGGAGCTTCGTAAGCAGCAACAGTGGTTTCACCATCAGCTGTGCGCACTTCAAGCACATAGTCGAGAGTCCCCAGTTCAAGGTAACCGGCAAAATCACCATAACCAAAGGTAAAGAGTTCACCTGCGCCTACTCCGGTTTCCCAAA
>SLOJ01000044.1 GCA_007132585.1 Bacteroidales bacterium
ACCGGCCTTGGGAAACTTACTGCCGGCAGTCAAAAATCACGCAACTGGCGCCCTAATGTTATCCTTTTTAGCGGTGGTGTTAAGCAAAGACCTTATCTGATTGAAATGGGCAAAGCGCTGGTTGGGAAATTGGGGATCTTTACCAATTTTGAATTAATTGAAAGTAAGGATGAAAAAAAACTGTTCAGTAAAAATCAGCAGATCATTTCCGAAAAAACTCACGATGATAAAGGGGTATTCACACGGCGCCATGTATGCCGCGATATTTATGAAGGGATTGAATCTATTGCCAAAATTTACGGTTTTTCGGGCTTTGAACCCAATACCATTCTTATGGGTTGGCCCAAAAGAACCCATAATATTGATGCATTTTCAAAGCTCATTAAAACGTTCAGAAAACTTGATTACAACCAGGTTTACCTTAATTACGATAAAGAATCCGGATTTGATAAAATGAAGCAGATTGACATCTGGTGGAGTGGAAAAGGACGTAATATCAGCCTGGCACTGGCTCTGATGCGGTTTATTTCATCTGCCGATGAATGGCGACATTCCCATATCAGAATTCTGGTTGTAAATAAAAACTCTGCCCTTACCGAAAGGTATTACGATTTAATCGGGCAACTTCTTGACAATCAGCGAATAAAAGCAGATGTAAAAGTAATCAATAATAGTGTTGAACAATTGCCTGTTGCAGAGATCATGCACTCTGAATCTATTAATACAGACCTTTCTGTTTTGGAATTGGGAGATAATGACGAGGATTTTTACGATAATATAAACGAACTTTTAAAAGGCCTGAAAACAACAATGATCATACATGCATCTTCGGGCTTTGATGAACTTACTGTTATAGAGCCTGAAGTTGACAATAAGCTTACAGAAACAGAAAGAGCAGAAAAACCCGGCTTCGTAATTTCAGAAAAACTAAATCTTGCCCGGCGTGAGATTATTGCCAATGAAGTTTATAATATCTCAAAAAAACTTGAAACGGCCACAGGAAAATTTTACCAGGAGGGTTTTGATCAGAGTCTTGCCAAGATTCTCGCTTTCCAGGATGTTCTTGAAAAAATTGTATCAAAATCTACAGAACATCTTACCGAAACAATCAGAATTGAAAACGAGGAAGATCAAAAAGCAGAATTCCTGAAGATACTAAATGATTTTTCCTTCCGGGCTCAAAAGAGCCTGAAAGAGTTTAAGCAGGATGTACTAGTTTTCCTGAAGGAGAGACTGCATGCCAATACTGGCAGATATTTTGATGAACTTGATCATTATTACCGGGAAATACCTGTGCATATTCGCGTCAAATATAACAGGAAGGAATTCAAACTGCTAAAAGCAGACTCATTTACCACCGGATTATTCAAAGTTTGGAAATTATTTAAATCCCGGATAACAAGTCAACCGGCAGTTTATAACATTAAGGCACAACGTGCAGCAAGATATTTTCTTTATCATAAACGGCTTGAAACACAAAAGGAGTTACATCATCAGTTTGCTCTTTTTTCTTTTGAGTATATAATTCAAATGCGGAAATTATTCTCTGATTTTTATGAACTTATTGAAAAAAGCAGGAGCGAATTTGCAGACAAGGAGAAGTTGAAAAATATAATTCAGATGGAACAGGACAGGTTTAAAGCTGCCATAATCCTGCAGGAAGAGAAGGCTGGTGATTTTTTCAGCAATCTGGGTAATGTACTTGAGAAAGATCTTCTGGATGATCTGCAAATGTTCAATAATCTGCTGGAAAGACCCGGGTCTAATTTTTTAAGTAAACAGTTTCCGGAGGCAAATAAAAAAGATGGTGAACTGCTTGAATATGTTACAACTTTTCCTGAAGTTTGGCATTCAAATATTAATTTACTAATCAATAAAATCTATCTTGATTTTCAACTGCAATCATTAAAGAATCGCATTGAGTCGAAAATCTATAAGTATAATTTTGATTTTAAAACTACCTTAAAGAATTCAGTGTTACAACCACTGAATGAGCTTAAAAATCAGATTGATAAATATTTACAAACGGGCGATACCGGCAAAAAACCTGAACCTGCAAAATTCCGGAATGTTGATATTAATGAAGAGTATATTGAGCTGTATAATGAAATAACGGCTTTATTCGATGAACTTCCGGAAGTAATGTCTATTGCGGGAGAGGATCTTTCCAAAAAGCTTGAGCAGGAGGAACTTAGCGAAGCAGATGAAATAGTTGTGAAGGTAAGAAAAACTGTTGAGTTTTCTATTGCTTCCGAACTTATTGATTATGCGAGAAAGCAGGGAGTGGATTTATCAGCTTCCCTTGAAAGGTCAGTTGCAGCATCGAAAGATATAATCAGACTCATCAACTTTAACTTTTTTGATGAAAGTGATGAAGAATCACAAAGCAAGGATGACAAAAAACAACTGGCTGAAGATTTTCTTAAAAAAACAGAACAACTGGAAGTTGCAATAAAGAATGTTTATACCGGATACCGGCAATCTTTGGTGAAAGGGTTGAAGAATGCTTTTGCTCCCCTTTCAGCAAGCGTAATTGCCAAAACATCAGGCAATATTGAGAAAAAATATAAAGCAACAAAAACCCAGAAAGTTTTAGGCAAATATACAGGGTGGCATAAGGATCTGTCACTTAATTTGCAAAAGCAGTTTGTTAAACTCATATATTCAAAAAGCGAAAGTATACTCTGGATGGGAAGCATGGAGAAACCGGTAATTGATACCGGACTTTCCAACGAAGAAGTTTATACATATCTTGATAAATATGCTCCTTCAGATAAAATACTGAAGCAACTGCCATTTTATTACAACAAATTATTCAGCGGCCAGTCGGGAATAGGAGATGATTTTTGGGTAGGGATGGAAGATGAAGTATCAAAGGCATCGTTTGTGATTGAAAGATTCAAAAAAGGGCAACCCGGTTGCCTGATCATTACAGGCGAAAGGAACTCCGGTAAAACCGGCTTATCAAAATATATTGCCCGAAGATTTTTTAAGGCTGAACAGATTCATAGCATTAGAGCACCACGGGAATGTTCAGCTAATTTGCAACTTTTCGAACATAATATCCTGAAAACCATTTCATCAACCGAAAATGAAATTGATTCGGCTCTGCATGTAGCTCAGGGCCCCTTTGTTATTATTATCAATGACCTGGAATTATGGTGGGAAAGAAAAAGCGGGGGTTCTGTTGTAGTGGAAAAACTGATGCAACTTATAAGAAAACATTACAAAAACGTTCTTTTTATTATTAATATAAACATTCATTCACTTAAACTTTTAAATAAGATAACAGGCCTTCAGTTTATGGCACTGGGTAATGTTGTTTGCTCAGGTTTTGACGCCAGAGAATTGCAAGATCTTATCATGCTCAGGCATAGGGCAGGGGGTATGGGCTTCATACTTAATAAAAAACACGAAAGTGAACTCAGTGCATGGGATTATGCAAGCTTGTTTAACCGCTTCTTCGATATCAGCCATGGTACTCCGGGTGTTGCAATCAATCTGTGGCTGGCGTCAATTGAAAAAGTCAGCGGAAAAACCCTGTATGTAAGAATACCATCAACCCCTGATTTAAAGTTTCTGGATAAGCTTTCCAGGGAGCAGATTTTCTATCTCATACAGTTTGTTTATCATTTAAGACTTTCGCTACCCAAACTGGCAGAGATACTGCAAATGGAAACCGAAATTGTTGAAAACATGATCATGAACCTATGGCAGGCAGGCATTTTAATGGAAAAATTTACAGGCATATACTCCATTAATCCCGCCTTACATCAACCACTTGTATCAAAAATGAAAGAATTAAAACTTATTTGATGATACTTTACTTTTAACTATATCAACGAACTTTAATGAAGGGATAAACCCGAAAAATGATATTTGAATTATGGAAATAGTATATACGATCGTAGTTGCAATTGCTCTTTTCGTATTGCTCAGAGCAGGCAGGTATTTCCTGGGTATTGCTACGCGCAACAATTATTATCATAGTTATTTTCTGAGAATATTTCCCTGGCTTGAAGTAATATTATGGTTTGTTTTCATATTCTGGACTCTCACGATGTTCTTTGGTGGTACCTCTTTGTATCCCGTTATTTCGGGAAGTATGGCAGTGGCCTTTGTTTTATTATTTAGCTGGTTTGTGTTACGTGATTTCTTTTCAGGTGCCGTTATACGTGCCAGCCAGGCTCTGGAACCGGGAATATTTATAAAATCTGATGTTCTTTCGGGTACAATCATTTCACTGGGCTATGTTTCAATGGTAATTCGCTCCGTTGAGGGTGAAAGAATAATAATTCCTTATAGCCGGCTTGCAGGAAAACACATTTCCAGGATGGAAAGCCGTGAAAAGTGGAAAAGCCAAGCCATTAAAATGGAAATCAGTCAAAAACAAGGAGCTCAAAATATTCAGAAGTCCATTAAAAGAAAAATTCTTGAACTGCCCTGGGTTATTGCCGGAGAAGAAATTAAAGTTAACCTGATGCCCTTTGATGATTGCTATGTAGCAGAAATTTCTTTTCAATCCATGAAGGAAGATATGCTTCCGGTAACGGAAGAGATCTTAAGAGAATATGTACGCAAGGAGTTTTCTTCTGATTAATTCATCCGCATATCGGTAATTTTTCCATCTTCAAAAGTCATGCGACGAATCCGGTTTCCTTCAGAATCCCATATGGTCCAGCGGCCTTGTTTAACACCATCAACGTATTGTCCTTCCTCTCGTTTCCGGCCATTTTCATAATATGATACAAAATTGCCATGCATTCGATTGTCTTTAAATCCTTGTTCGCGGATCTTATTGCCGTTCTGATCATAGAAAACCCACATTCCCTGTTTCATGTTCTCGGCATATGGACCTTCTTCCATAATATTGCCGTTAACATAGTACTGTGCATAGAAACCATGCAATAAACCTTCCTGATAATGGGCTACTCTTTGAAGTTTACCGTTTTCCAGCCAATGCGTTGATTTTCCGTGTCGCACTTCCCCTTCCTGATCCGGGGAATATTTATAGTGTATCTCATATCTTTTTCTGCCGTTTTCATGCCAGCCGGTCCAAACCGAATCCATCCGCGCTTTGTTGAACCATCCGTGATCTTTCATCTGCCCGCTTTCATACCAGCTTATCCATTGGCCGTGTTCCAGGTCATTAACAAAGGGTCCTTCATGACTTTTTTTCCCCGACTCAAACCATACAGTCCACAATCCTTCCCGCTTTCCATTCACAAAACTCCCTTCACGGAGTTTTTCCCCGGTGGTGTAAAAGTACGTCCATATTCCTTCCTGTATGCCGTTAATAAAATCTCCGGTGCTTGATTTATTTCCATTGGGGAAGTAGTATACCCAGGTGCTGTCCTGCACATCGTTAACAGAGTTACCTTCCATATCGAGGCTTCCGTTGTCGAACCACCAACGAGCATATCCATCCAGTTTGTTATCATTAAATGATCCTTCAAATTCTTTTTGACCATTGAGATGATAGCGTTGTGAAGGACCATTTTTTCTGTCATGTTCAAAATGGGTTACTTCTTTAATAGTTCCATCATCATAAAAATACTCCCATTCACCATGGTTTTTTCCTTCTTTTACCGGGCCCTGCATTTCAAGTTTGCCATTAGGATACCATGTTTTGCTGTACCCATCACCATATTCAAGTTGTGCCCACTGCTGCCCGTCTTCATACCAAAATTGCCAGAGTCCTTTTTTCTCGTCATTTTCATACAAACCCTCCGACCAGATCTGACCTGACTGATAATAATAGCAGTACTGCCCTTCTTTCAGGTCATTGATCCTTTTCCCGCTTTCACGAATGTTGCCATTCGGGTAAAAGGACTCAAAGGCATACGTGTCGTAGTTATATATTTCTTCGATATTCCCCAGCAAGGAGTAAAACTTCCACTCTCCTGTGCGCGAATCATGATCATATTCTCCTTCAGCCTGTTTATTCCCGTTGGGGTGGTAATAAACCCAGCTACCGGTTTTCCCCTCATTGCCCTGGTAACCCGTTTCTTTTATGCTTCCGTCAGTATAATAAGCAGTGTAAAGTCCTTCGTCATAATTTATTTCAATACTTAAAATCCCTTCTGCATCAAAAAATTTCCAGATTCCTTCGCGTACACCCATGTTGTAATTGCCTTCTTCACGCAAAACCTGGTCCTGATCATAGTATTGCCATAAGCCGTTTTTCTCCCCCCCACTGTAAGGCCCTTCACCCATAAGTTCTCCATCCTGAAGGCGAACAGAAGGTACCTGCCCGAAAGTATTTGACAATGATAAGAGTATGATAAAAGTGAGAACACCCATTAAGGAGCTGAGAAAATATCTGGAATTTTTCCGCATTTTTATGAAACTTAAGGTTTTAGAGAGTAACGATATACCGGATGCAAAATTATAAAAGCATGATCAATAAAAAAAGGAATAAGAATTTGTTTGGGAGTTTTAATTTTTCTTCATTCCACAAATTTTTATAGCTTCGCTTCAAATTGAAGCATTGATGGAAACCCGTCCCTTTCTCGTTTACAAATCCTCTGCCGGCAGTGGCAAAACCTATACCCTGGTAAAAGAGTACCTGAAAATTATTTTACAGGAACCACAAAAAATCCGCAACATACTGGCCATCACCTTTACCAATGCCGCAGCAGCAGAAATGAAGGAGCGCGTAATTGAAGCTCTTGGCGATATTTCGGCTTTGGCCGGAAAAGACGAAAGTCAGTGGAAAGGGAAGGGGAAAGGACTGCTCGACATAATCAGGAATGAAACTGAACTGCAACCTTTCGAAATTATCAGAAGAGCAC
>SLOJ01000019.1 GCA_007132585.1 Bacteroidales bacterium
GTAAGGGCCGAAAAAACATAGGGCATTAAAGCACCAAGGAAAACTGCAGCGATAACAGTTGATTTAGAAACATCAATAGTTGTAATTTTTGCTGCTGTCATGTAGGCACCAAATAATGCTAATGCGGTAAGAGCTGCTGAACCAATGGCAAACCCTTTACCGATTGCAGCAGTTGTATTACCCACCGCATCAAGCTTATCCGTTTTTTCACGCACATCTTCCGGAAGTTCCGACATTTCTGCAATACCTCCGGCGTTATCAGAAATGGGACCGTAAGCATCAACCGAAAGCTGAATACCCAGGTTGGACAACATTCCCACTGCGGCAATGGCAATACCATACAAACCGCTCAAATGAAACACCAAAACGATTGCAACAGCTATGGTTAATATGGGGATGATGGTGGAAAGCATACCAATACCCAAACCACTGATAATATTGGTTGCCGAACCTGAAGTTGACTGGTTGGCAATGATTCTTACCGGTAAATAATTCAACCCGGTAAAGAACTCAGTTGAATACCCTATGATCAAACCGGCTACAAGACCGATAATAGAAGCCAGGAATATATTGAATGAAGAAATCTCGCGAATAAGGGGTGAGCCATCAGCAGCTGTATAAAGCGGGTCAGTAAAAACCCAGCTGGATGGTAGCACAAAAGAAATAATAATGTATGAAAAAACAATCATAATGCCTGCCGATACCAGCTCGCCCATATTGAGGGCAGTCTGGGGATTACCACCTTCTTTAACCCTTACAAAGAAAGTACCTACTATAGATGCAAAAATACCTGCAGCGGCAAGGAATAATGGCAGCAGAACCGGAGATAAACCACCAAATCCATCAACAAAATCAGGACTTATCATAAAGGCAGCACCCAGAACCATAGCTGCAATGATTGAACCCACATAGGATTCGAAAAGGTCGGCACCCATACCGGCAACATCGCCCACATTGTCTCCCACGTTATCGGCAACGGTTGCAGGATTCAGCGGATGATCTTCGGGTATACCAGCTTCCACCTTTCCCACAAGGTCGGCTCCCACATCAGCTGCTTTGGTAAAAATACCACCACCCACACGGCTAAAAAGTGCAATGGAAGATGCTCCGAATGAAAAACCGGTAACTATTGACAAGACTTTATTAAGGCTATCAAAATTTTCCACACCAAACATCTGAGAATATACAATAAAAAGAATACTCAAACCAAGAATACCCAGCCCCACAACACTAAGTCCCATAACGCTTCCACCGGCAAAAGCTACTTTCAGAGCCTGGTTAAGACTGGTGCGTGCAGCATTGGTGGTTCTTACATTGGCACGGGTAGCAATGCGTAATCCTATATAACCCGCCAGCCCTGAACAAAAAGCCCCGGCTACAAATGAAAATGCGACCAGGGGATGCGATGTCTCAGTGCCTGTGGTAACTGCAAGTAGAATACCCACCGATACCACAAAAATGGCAAGTATTTTATACTCTGCTTTAATGAATGCCATGGCACCCTCAAAAATGAAATTGGAAATTTTTATCATCTTTTCATTGCCCTGGGGCTGCCTGGTGATCCACGATGTTTTATATACCGTGAAGAGAATTGCCGCCAATCCTATGACGGGAACAAGGTAGATTACATAGTTTTCCATAAAGGGTTGTTTTGGATTTAAAAGGTTTAATTGATTGTTTAATGGGTTAATTAATTTTTTGGCAAAAATAAAAATATTATTCTACAAACAGGGCTATTTTTAACCTGAATATTCTATTTTTAATCATGACAGCCATTCGCAAGAATTAAATTTTTCAAACAATAAAATTAAATAATTGTTCATTGTATTCATGTGTTTTTTACAAATATTTTTGGAGGCTTATATAATCAGCAATTATTATCTTTGGCATGATTAAATGAAAAAAGGACAAACTTTTGGAAAACTTCTCATCAAAATTATTACAAACCGCTGTTGAAGAATTCTCTAAATTACCCGGTATTGGCCGAAAAACCTCCCTGCGCCTTGTACTTCATTTGCTAAGACAGGACAAACAGGATGTGGAGTTTTTTTCCCAGGCCATCAGCCGGTTGCGTAAAGATGTGGTATACTGTAAAAGTTGTCATAATATAAGTGACCGCGAAATTTGCGATATATGTTCTTCCCCGCGGCGCGAAAAATCTCTGGTTTGTGTGGTTGAAGACCTTAGAGATGTTATTGCCATTGAAAATACAGGTCAGTACCATGGACTTTACCACGTTTTGGGGGGTATTATTTCTCCAATGGACGGGATCGGTCCTGATGATCTAAATATTCAAACACTGATTGAAAGAGTCAAAAGCAACGATATTAAAGAAGTAATACTGGCCCTCAGCACAACCATGGAAGGAGATACTACAAATTTTTACATATACCGTAAACTACAGGATCAAAACATCAAAATATCAGCCATTGCCAGGGGTATTGCCATTGGCGATGAACTGGAATATGCCGATGAAGTAACGCTGGGCCGCTCTATTATGAACCGAACACCTTATCAGCTTAACATCCCCAATCCGAAGTAAAACAGGAGCAAAAATGAAGCTAAGTGTAATTATTGTCAATTACAATGTTAAGTACTTTCTGGAGCAATGTTTAAAATCGGTTTTTATCTCCGGAAAAGAACTTGATATGGAAGTTTTTGTTGTTGATAATAATTCTGTGGATGGTTCGGTAGGAATGGTCAAAGAAAAGTTCCCACAGGTAAATATTATAACCAATAAGAAAAATACCGGCTTCAGTTATGCCAACAACCAGGCAATAAAAAAAGCTTCGGGAGAATACGTTTTATTGATTAACCCCGACACCGTAGTAGAGGATAATACACTACCCGGGGTTGTGGAATTTATGGATAAAACTCCCGATGCAGGAGGACTCGGAGTAAAAATGATTGACGGTCAAGGTGTATTTCTTCCCGAATCGAAAAGAGGTTTGCCTACTCCCACAGTTGCTTTTTACAAAATTTTCGGTTTGTCAACACTTTTCCCGAAAAGCAGGATTTTCGGAAAATATCACCTGGGATATCTTGACAATGAAAAGGTTCATTCTGTAGATGTGCTTTCAGGTGCTTTCATGCTTATCCGTAAAACCGTGCTTGAAAAAACCGGTTACCTGGATGAAACATTTTTTATGTATGGCGAGGATATTGATCTTTCCTGGCGCATAAAACAGGCCGGTTATAAAAATTACTACTTCCCGCATACCCGCATTATTCACTATAAAGGTGAAAGCACCAAAAAAAGCAGTATAAATTATGTGTTTGTGTTTTATAATGCAATGATCATTTTTGCAAAAAAACACTTCAGCAAACAAAACGCAAGAATATTTTCTTTTCTCATACATCTGGCCATTTATTTCAGAGCATTTCTGGCCATTATGAACCGGTTCTTTAAAAAGGCCATAACGCCCTTGCTTGATGCACTCCTGATCTTTGCCGGATTTATTTACATTAAAGAATACTGGGAAACCCAGGTGATGGAGTCGGCAGAAAATTATTATCCTCCTGAGTTTTTATATTACTTCGTGCCGGCATATATTCTTATGTGGCTTTTTGCAGTATACATAAGCGGAGGTTATGATAAACCTGTCAAACTCTTTCGGATTGTCAGGGGTATTGGCCTTGGAACAATTGCCATACTCGTTATTTACGCGTTACTTCCTGTTTCTATGAGATTTTCCAGGGCTTTGATCCTGCTGGGAAGCTTATGGGCTATCGCCAGTATGCTTTTAAGCCGGATCATCTGGCATTTGATAAAATTCAAAAACATCAATTTCAGCAGCCACCTGAACAAAAGAATCATTATAATCGGCAAGGGAAAAGAACCCGAACGTATTGCATTAATGCTTCGTCAGAGCGGCAGCAGCGCATTTATCGGGTTTATCAGTACTGATAATCGTAAGCCTTCACAAGACGGATACCTGGGAACACTTGACCAGCTTAATGAAATCATCGAAGTGTATAACATCAATGAACTGATTTTCTGTGGAAGTGAAATGTCATCGCAAGCCATCATTTCACACATGTCGGGGTTAAAAGATAAAACTGTGCATTTTAAAATTGCTCCGCCCGAGAGCTTGTTTATCATAGGAAGCAATTCGATTGATACTTTCGGCGATTTTTTCACTGTTGATGTTAATACTATAAATCAAACTGCCAACAAGCGCAACAAAAGGCTTTTTGACCTGATGATCTCAGGTTTCCTTTTTATATCACTTCCTGTGAATGTTTTAATCGTAAAAAACCCTGCCGGATTGATCCGAAATATTTTTTCAGTGATCTTTTCCAGGAAAACCTGGGTTGGATATAACCCCATCGCAGATCACAGCAAGCTACCCTCACTAAAAACATCAGTGCTAAATCCTGCCGATGTATTCCATAACAAAACCCTTGATCAACATACCCTGGCAAACCTAAACACGCTGTATGCTAAAGATTACCGGCTGGAAAATGATTTCCGAATCGTAAGGAAAGGTTACAAAATGCTGGGGAGAAGAATTTAAAAGCAAGCTGAATATAATTATTGCATTAACAATATACATTCTTATCAAAATTATGCAGTAAAAACCTTTTCAAATATTTACTGTTGACAGGAACATACAAATGAAAGCGAACCGGTTTCATGCGGGCGAAAATAATTTTGTAATTTTGATCTGTTTTTATGATGATCCGGAAAAAATCCATACCTGAAAAAAGAAAAGTATAAATCAATGGCAAAATTTGAAATTGTTATGCCCAAAATGGGCGAGAGTATCACAGAAGCTACAATTACCAAATGGCTCAAGAAACCAGGTGACAGTATTGCTGAGGATGAAGCCATAGCTGAGATTGCAACAGATAAAGTAGATTCAGAGATTCCTTCTCCTGTTGAAGGCACAATAAAAGAATTACTTTTTGAAGAAGGAGATACCGTTGAAGTAGGCAAAGTGATAGCCTTGATTGCAACAGATGGAAAAGACGATGCCATTGATGATTCTCATACATCTGCAAAGGCTGGAGATAAACAGAAATCCGCAGAAGAGAAGAAAGAGACTGCCACCGGCGAACAAACAATTGAAATTGAAAAAGGTGCCGAAGTTACAGCCCTTTCTGCCAAAGGAGCTTCAGGAAGATTTTATTCTCCTTTGGTGCGAAATATAGCCAAACGGGAAGGTATAAGCATGGAGGAACTGGAAAAGATTGAAGGCAGTGGCAAGGAAAATCGTGTTACAAAGGATGATATTCTGGCATATCTCAAAAAACGCGCAGGTAAGCCGGCTGAAGATATTCCGGCATCAGCCTTAAAAACTTTAAAACAGGCAAAAAACCTTCATGCTCCTGATGTAAAAGCAGAACCCGGTGATGAAATTGTTGCGATGAGCCGTATGCGTAAACTTATTGTACAGCATATGGTTGCTTCAGAAGATACAAGTGTGCATGTTACATCATTTATTGAAGTTGATGTTACAAATCTTGTTAACTGGCGCAATAAACACAAAAAGGCTTTTGAACAGCGTGAAGGCGAAAAACTTACTTTCACTCCCATCTTTGTGCATGCTATTGCCAAAACCTTAAAGGATTATCCCATGCTCAACTCCAGTTTAAGCGGCGATAACATCATAATCAGAAAGAATATCAATATTGGTATGGCTGCTGCTTTGCCTGATGGCAACCTTATCGTACCGGTTATAAAAAATGCCGATCATAAAAGCTTGCTGGGTTTGGCAAAAAGCGTGAATGATCTGGCCAACCGTGCGCGAAATAATAAATTGCAACCCGATGAAATTCAGGGAGGTAGCTTTACTCTTACCAATCTGGGTACGTTTGACACAATTTTCGCCACACCTATCATTAATCAGCCACAGGTAGCTATTCTGGGTACCGGTGTAATCAAAAAAAGACCCGTTGTTATTGAAACCGAACATGGTGACACCATTGCGATCAGGAGTATTATGTACCTGTCCATGTCATATGACCATCGTATCATTGACGGGGCAATGGGAGGAATGGCCTTACGCCGTATTGGTGAATACCTCCAGAACTGGGATGTAAATACTGCAGTGTAAGCATCATCTGAATTTTTTTCAACCCCATAAAACCTATTTTACATGCAACTTAATTTAAAGCGTCCCATTGCCTTTTTTGATATTGAAAGTACAGGAACCAATGTGGTAAAAGACCGTATTGTTGAAATATGCTTCTTTAAGGTAATGCCTGACGGAACCACCGAAACAAAGCTCCGGAGGATCAACCCTACCATTCCCATTCCAACTGAGGTTACTGCCATACATGGCATCACAAATGCCGATGTGGAGAATGAACCCACATTCAGGCAAGTAGCCAAATCGTTGAATGAATGGCTAAAGGATTGCGATCTTTCTGGTTACAACTCCAATAAATTTGATGTTCCCATGCTCATTGAAGAATTTCTCAGGTGCGACATTGATTTCAGTTTAAAAAACCGGAACCTGGTTGATGTACAGAATATTTTTCACAAAATGGAACCCCGTACACTTAAAGCAGCATACAAGTTTTATTGCGGTAAAGAACTGGTTGATGCTCATACTGCTGAAGCCGACACCATTGCAACATATGAAATTCTCTTGTCGCAGATTGAAAGATATAAAGATACTGAGTATGTTGACAATGAAGGAAATGTTAGCACCCCGGTAAAAAATGACATAAGTGCTCTTTACCAGTTTTCATATAACCAC
>SLOJ01000113.1 GCA_007132585.1 Bacteroidales bacterium
CAGGATACGGTTATACCTTCAGCACATCTCAAAGTGCTGCCTGGGAAAATCAGCACTCATGGGGCATGAATTATGGTATTACGGTGGGAATAAACCTTTACGATGGCCGCAACCTGCAACGCCGGAAAAGCAATGCCCGGATAGAGCTCGAAAATCGCGATCTTATGCTTGAGCGCACTCAGCAGGAAGTTACGGCTGACCTGCTCACTATTTATAATGCATACTCCAACAACCTGCGATTGCTTGAACTTGAAACCCAGAACCTGGCAGCTGCCCGCGAAAATGTGGAAATAGCTTTCGACCGCTACCGCTTGGGTGCTCTCTCCGGCTTTGAACTTCGCGAAGTACAGAAAAACCTGCTGGAAGCCGAAGAACGACTGCTTTCCATTCAATACCAGGCCAAAATGGCCGAAATAAGCCTGCTGCAGATTTCAGGAAGGATATTGGAAAATTTTTAAAGGATATTATCTGATTCTTACCATTTATAGTGTAACTCAAAGTTGCGCTCTGTCTTTATTGAACAAACCTTTACCGGGTTGCCTTGTTTATTAACAATTAATTAGTTCGTGTATTTGAATCTAACCTGAAAGATTTCTTATGAAACACCTAAACATATTTTCTGCATTTTTTCTTCTACTTTTCATTTCATCTGTTTACAGTCAGCATATTAACAGCGTTGATCAAATTTCATCTGCAACAGCTGAAGAAATATCAAAATTGATTGACTTTGATGTACCTTATGGTGTTCATTTTTATAAAATTACCTACCACACCACCGGATCAGATGATATGTCCGATATTGCATCGGGTTTGATTGTGATTCCCGATAATGATGCACAGGAGTTTCCGTTGGTAATTTATCATCATGGTACGAGTCCTGCAAAGGATCAGGTGCCATCATCGCTTAACCTGGATTATGAGGCTTATGCTTTTATCGGGGCAAGCGGGTTTGCAGTGCTGGCGCCCGATTACCTGGGAATGGGTGATTCACGAGGGTTTCATCCTTATGTACATCGCGAAACCCAGGCCAGGACTTCTGTGGATATGCTTAATGCATTTCATGAATGGCTTAAAAATGAAGATTATGCCGTAAACGATAAATTGTTTCTTACTGGCTATTCGCAGGGAGGACATGCTTCCATGTCAACCCACCAGGAACTGGAACTCTTTCATTCTGCAGAATTCAGTGTAACAGCCGCTACACACTTATCGGGTCCTTACAGCGTTTCGGGAGTTATGCGTGATCTGATGTTCAGTCAGCTTGATTATTTCTTTCTGGGTTTCATACCCTACTTGATACTTGGTTACCAGGAAGTTTATGGTAATGTGTACGAAGATCTTTCCGAAATTTTTCAGCCCGAATTTATTACTTCCGTTGAAGCCTTTTACAATGGCGATATCAATCTCATTGAATTAACCATTGCACTGAATTTTCTGGCAGGCCAGAATTATGGTAATTCTTACCCTGTTACGTTGTTTAATCCTGACCTTGTAGATGATGTTACTTCAGATGATGACCATCCCATCAATTTTATTTTACGCGAAAATGATACATATAACTGGGCTCCCCAGGCCCCAACCCGTATTTTCTATTGCATGGGTGATGAAGTGGTTCCTTTTGAAAACTCCATACTTGTCGATTCGGTTTTGCAGGCCAATGGTGCAGTGGATCTGATAACAGAAAATCTTAATTCAGATATGAGCCACGGGGAGTGCGCCGTTCCTGCATTGCTTGAGACCATTGAGTTTTTCAATGGTTTTGTTGAAACATCTGCCTACCCTCTGGCATTTGAAGAAGAGATTATTTTATATCCCAATCCTACCGATGGAAAAATAAATATATCCGGACCACATGGTATTACAGGCTATAAGGCTCAGGTAATGGATGTTTCCGGTAAAATATTACTGAACCAGTCTTTATCTTCCGAAATCAATTTAGATCATCTGCAATCGGGAATATATTTTATCAGGATTAGTAACCGGCAGGAAGTTTCTACCCACAAAATTTTATTAAAATAAAGATCATTTACTATTCTTATCATCTTTCAGAATATTTATAAAGCTTGATTATCTTTGCCTCAAAAAAGGATAATTGTTTAAATCTAAAGCATCATAATCTGAATGATGTTCACTAATTCTTTTCATATTTCATGAGCGACGACAAAAAGATCATTTTCTCCATGGTGGGAGTTAGTAAAGTTTTTCCGCCATCCAAACAGGTTTTAAAGGATATTTACCTGTCATTTTATTATGGTGCAAAAATCGGTATCATTGGTTTGAATGGTTCGGGTAAATCTACCCTGATGCGTATCATTGCCGGGGAAGAGAAATCCTTCCAGGGTGAAGTGGTTTTTTCACCGGGCTATTCGGTGGGTTATCTGGCCCAGGAACCCTTTCTTGATAATACCAAAACCGTGAAGCAAATCGTGGAGGAAGGAGTGCAGAATGTGGTGGATATCATGAAGGAGTATGAGGAAGTTAATATGAAGTTCTCCGAACCCATGAGCGATGCTGAAATGGCGAAACTCATTGAGCGGCAGGGTGAACTTTCTGATCTTATTGAGCAATATAACGGATGGGAGCTTGACAGTCGGCTTGAGCGTGCCATGGATGCCCTGCGCTGCCCAGCTCCCGACGAGAAAGTTGAACATCTTAGCGGTGGTGAGCGCCGGCGCGTTGCACTCTGCCGTTTGCTGCTTCAGGAGCCTGATATTCTCCTGCTTGATGAACCTACCAACCACCTGGATGCCGAGTCTGTTGAATGGCTTGAGCTGCATCTTAAGCAATACAAAGGAACTGTAATTGCCATTACCCACGACCGCTATTTTCTTGATAATGTAGCCGGATGGATTCTGGAACTGGACCGTGGCGAGGGTATTCCATGGAAAGGTAATTACAGCAGCTGGCTCGATCAGAAAACCAAACGACTGGCACAGGAAGAAAAATCGGAAAGCAAACGTCGTAAAACTCTGGAGCGTGAGTTGGACTGGGTGCGTATGAACCCCAAAGGTCGTCAGGCTAAAGCTAAGGCCAGACTTAACGCCTATGACAAGCTTCTCAATGAAGATGTGAAACAAAAGGAAGAGCGCCTGGAAATATTTATTCCCAGCGGCCCGCGATTGGGTTCAAAGGTGGTGGAAGCTAACGGTATTACCAAAGCTTTTGATGATAAACTGCTGTTTGAAAATTTCTCATTTTCGCTGCCACCTGCCGGAATTGTGGGTATAATTGGTCCCAACGGCGCCGGTAAAACCACGCTGTTTCGTATGATTATGGGTCAGGAACAGCCCGATGCCGGGAATTTTGATGTAGGTGATACTGTTCAACTGGGCTATGTAGATCAGGCACACGTGGATATTGACCCTGAGAAGTCTGTCTGGGAAGTCATCTCCGGAGGTAATGAAACCATTGCACTTGCCGGTAAGCAATTCAATAGTAGGGCCTATGTAGCAAGATTTAATTTCAGTGGTGCTGATCAGGGAAAGAAGTGTGGTGTGCTATCAGGCGGTGAGCGTAACCGTTTGCATCTGGCCATGACCTTGCGCAGTGAAGCCAATGTGCTGCTGCTCGATGAGCCTACCAACGATATTGATGTGAATACTCTCCGGGCACTTGAAGAGGGCCTGGAAAACTTTGCCGGTTGTGCCGTTATCATTACCCACGATCGCTGGTTCCTCGACCGTGTGGCAACCCACATCATTGCTTTTGAAGGCGATTCAGAAGTGGCTTTCTTTGAAGGTTCATATACAGAATACGAGGAAAATAAGAAAAAACGTTTAGGTGATACAGGTCCCAAAAGAATCAAATACAGAAAGCTTCCTACTTAAAATACCATGATTACCTACGATACCGGTTCCAAACACAAAGAAAAGATCAGGGCTTCTCATAAAAGAAGTCATGAACTTGGTGTAGAGAAAGAAAGAGAACAGCCTTCTAAAATCTTATCGGAAAAGGCACTAAAACTGAGCCGGGAAAGAAATCAACGCCTGATCAGTATAGCGGGTCCCTTTGTTCAGCTTCTTCATGAGTTTGTTGCCGAGAGTGGATTCATCATATTGCTTACAGACGAGAAGGGCTTTATCCTGGAAATGGCAGGACATAAAGAAATTCTTGAAGACATTAAACCTTACAATCTTATTCCGGGCGCATCAATGGATGAAGAAAGCACCGGGGCCAATGCCATCAGTATTGCACTGCATGAAAACAGTGCCATTCAGGTTACCGGTGAAGAGCACTATATTAAAGTATTTCACAAGTGGAGTTGTTCGGCAGCACCCATACACGATGAAAGGGGAAATATTATGGGATGCCTGAACATCAGCGGATATAAGGATAAAGTTTATCCGCATATTCTGGGTTTAATTGTTGCTTCTGTAAAAGCTATTGAGCTCCAGTTTAAAAGTTCATTTTCTGAAATGCGGCAAAAAGAAGCCTACAGTTTTGTATCGCAGATATTGAATACACTTGAATTTGGTGTGCTTGGGACAGACACAACAGGGAAGATCCGCAGGGCCAATGATATTACATCCAAACTTTTACGCTTGCCTGCCGAACAGATTGAAAACAAAAACCTGGAGGATTTTATCGCTGATTGGCCCAGGCTGTTTACCCAGGTAAAAAAGAATGAAATTATCCTGGATGAAGAAGTTCAGATGAACCGGTTTGGTTTTCGCGATACATTTAACATGAGTGTTTATCCGCTTACCGGCAGCGACGGCACTATAAACGGATCGGTGGTTACCCTGCGTGATATGAAGCGGGTTTATAAGATGGTGAATAAATACACCGGTATGGAAGCACGTTACAATTTTGATGATTTGATAGGGGAGAGTGACGAGATGAAACGGATCATTGAATATTGCAAAAATATTTCTGACAGCCCAAGCACAGTTCTTATCCAAGGTGAAAGTGGCACAGGAAAAGAAGTGCTGGCTCAGTCCATCCATAATTACAGCTCACGGCGCGATAACGGTTTTGTAGCACTTAACTGCGGTGCAATTCCTGAAACCCTTATAGAGAGTGAATTGTTCGGCTATACTGAAGGGGCATTTACCAGTGCAAAAAAAGGGGGCAAACCCGGTAAATTTGAATTGGCAAACGGTGGTACGCTTTTCCTTGATGAGATTGGTGAGATGTCGACCGATATGCAGGTAAAACTTCTGAGAGCACTACAGGAAAGAGCTATTACAAGAGTAGGAGGTGAAAAACATATTCCCGTGGATGTAAGAATTATTGCAGCCACCAACAGAAACCTGCTGCAGGAAATAAAAAAAGGTAGATTCAGGCAGGATCTTTATTACCGGTTAAGTGTTATTCCGGTTTATATACCACCCCTTCGCAAACGCCGTGAAGATATTCCCATGCTAATCAATTTTTTTCTGAATCTTAAATCTGTTAAACTGCGCAAGCAACTCCCCGATATGGACAACAGGCTATTTAAAAAACTTGTGTATTATGACTGGGCAGGGAATGTGAGAGAGCTGGAGAACTTTATCGAGAAATATGTAAACCTGGATGGGAATCTTCGTCTTGCAGATGAATTTCTCAGCGCCGATGCCCATCAGGCAGAAAATGATAATCAACAGGAAATAAAATCCGAATCTGAGGAGAAACCGAAAGATGTTGTTGTAAAAGACCCGTCATCAGTGGTTTCTTTGATTGAACTGGAGAAAGACGCCATTCAAAGAGCTGTTGAAATTTACAGCCGTAACATGACCAAAGTAGCCAAAGCGCTTGGAATAAGTCGAAATGCCCTGTATCAGAAAATTAAAAAATACGATCTGGATATTTGATTTCAATATTTAGGGGTATCACTATTTTTGTGGTAAATGAATTTTTTGTTTCTTCTTCTGAAGGGGTTTATGTATAGGCTGATCAATCCGATTCCGAAAAGAATAATACAAGCCATAAAAATATTATTTCCACTGTGTACATCCCAATACCAGCCTTTTATTAGTTGCATATAAACGTATTCAATTACCAGGTTCGTAATAGGAAATTCTGAACTCAACAGTGCAGTTATAAGCACATCAATAAGCAATATTACTACCATGAGTAAAACTGTGATAACAACTGCTATTGTTATAAAAACAGTCTTTAATCCTGCAATAATTGATTCCTCAAGGTCAATATTATCGAGTGCGCCTTCAATCTGAAGTTTTCCACTGGCAAATAAAACTATTGAAATGATAATGCTTGATATCATTACATATGCGTTCCAATTCTTCATGATCTGATTTTTTGATAAACACTTTTACTCATTGGTATACGATCATTTTACAATTAGGTTTTGCATCCACAGGAAGTGTCATGAATTATGACATTGTCATGAATTATGACACAAGTGGTGTAATAAAAAATGACATTTGTTATGGTTTAGATGATCACTTTAAATGTATTATTTTTTAAGTATTTGTATATCAGAACATATTAATTTTTGGCATGTAATTTGAATATCTCTAAGCGAAATCGGAAGTAATGTTCTTTTTAGAGAAAAGGTAATTTGAAGCATAAAACTCAAAATAATCCGGTTTCAGTTGTTACTTATACAACATAACTTCAAATATTCCCTTCTCTTCATGTGTGTTTTTGGTTTTGGTTTCCGGTAGTCTTGATTACTCAAAATCTCGACTACCGGTTTTTTTAAAACCTTATTATCGGACAGTTAATTAAACTTGCATATAATTTTTAATAAAAAGTAGTATTAAGTATTTTGTCCGATTAAAATTATCATAGAGTATGAATTAAGATTTTTTACCAATAAAAAATCTATGACCGGAAAAGATATTGATCATCATGAGTTGCCCGGTGAAACCATTCATAGGTTTCGTCTCTATTTACCCCTTCTGCGTTTATATATGTATAAAGAAAAACGCACCCTTTCTATTTCACTTATCAGCGAATTTTTAGGTATACCTTCTCAAAAGGTTCTTGAAGATTTTTCGTATTGTCCTGACTGGGATAAATCTGTTGATGAACTGGTTGAGATATCATCACTGATTGATTGCATCAACAACCTATTGGGTGAAAAGGAGTTTAAAGAGGCTTTGCTTGTTGGCATAGGCAGACTGGGAACTTCCCTGTTAAAGAATGAAGCCATTGCAGGTAGTGGTTTAAAAATTGTTGCTGCTTTTGATATTGATCCTGCAAAAGTTGGTAAAATCATTTCCGGCATAAAAGTGCAGAGCATGGATAAGCTGGAAAGTTTTGTCAGGCAAATGCACCTGCGTATGGCAATGATAGCCACAACGCCTGAAAATGCCATGCAGGCGGTTAAGCAGGTAAAAAAGGCAGGCATCCAGGTTGTATGGAATTTTACACCAACTTCCATTCCCGATCAGGAAGGTCTAATTGTTCAAAATACCACATCAGCGAACGACCTGGAAAAAGATTATCAAAATATCCTTGCCCGTATTTAAACCCCGGGCCATTTCCTGTGTTTTATTCATAAAGAACGGGAAATTATGATCAGAAAAATAACTACCGAACGACTTCCCATTAAACTCTGGCTTAATGATTTGGAAGGAGGTGCTCTCCAGCAAGCAAAGAATATTGCCAATCTTCCTTTTGCATTCCATCATGTTGCCCTTATGGCTGACTGTCATCAGGGTTTCGGTATGCCCATCGGGGGTGTGCTGGCTTTGGATAAAGTGATAATCCCCAATGCCGTAGGTGTAGATATCGGTTGCGGTATGTGCACTGTAAAGACATCCCTTGAACATATTTCTCATCCGGAATTAAAGAACCTTATGAGCGATATCCGGCAGGTCACTCCGCTTGGTTTCAAACACCACAAATCACCACAGGATGAAAAGTATATGCCCGCCAGTACCGATGTTGATAAGATGGAAGTAGTGTCACGCGAGTACGAAAATGCCCGGTTTCAGTTAGGAACATTGGGTGGTGGTAATCATTTCATTGAAATACAGAAAGGCAGTGATGGAAAGATCTGGATCATGATTCATTCGGGTAGCCGAAATATCGGTAAGCAGGTTGCTGATCATTATAACCGTTTGGCTACCAAACTAAATGAGCAATGGGATAGTCCTGTTCCCCGGTCGGTGCAGTTGGCTTATTTGCCGCTCGATACTCCTGAAAGTAATGCGTACATGCGAGAAATGCAATATTGTGTTGATTTTGCCTTTGCCAACAGAAAGTTAATGATGGATCGTATTCTGGATATTTTTTCAGATTATTTTTCATCTAATTTCAATGCTTTTCCCATGATCAATATTGCTCATAATTATGCTGCAAAGGAAAGCCACTTTGGAAAAGAAGTAATCGTGCACCGAAAGGGAGCAACGCTGGCAGAAAAAGATACCACAGGTATTATTCCCGGTAGCCAGGGCACACAAAGTTACATTGTGAAGGGCAAAGGAAATCCTGAAAGTTTTAACAGTTGTTCGCACGGTGCCGGCCGTGTTATGGGGCGAAAACAGGCTCAGCGTTCTCTCAACCTGAAAGAAGAGATCAAAAAGCTTAACGAAAAAGGAATTATTCATGCTGTACGCTCTGTAAAGGATCTGGATGAAGCTGCCAGTGCATATAAGGACATCAATCTGGTGATGAAAAACCAGCAGGATCTGGTAGAAGTACTCGTTGAGCTCACCCCGCTGGCAGTGGTAAAAGGATAATTTCACCATTTAAGCTACATTTTTTTTCTACCCGTAGATATCACTTATCATTTTTAGGTTGTTTTACTCGTTTTTTATGCGTTAATTTGCTATAGTTTTGTAGTATCAATATTTCTATAAACTATAACCTTTACCACTAAACTATCGTAAAACAATTAACTATGAAACAAATCCGACAATTTCCTCCTTTATTTATTTTCCTGTTTCTGGTGATTTTCCAGGTGAGTTGTTCCAAGGATGAGGGAGATAAAGATCCCGTAGATCCTGTGGAAACCGGGAATATGATCATCAAGAATGATTTGACCAGGCTTAACAGTCGTGTACAGTTCCGTAATGAACTTGTACCGATTGACAGAAATTACCTTTATACAACCAAAAGTGATGATGACGAAGTTGACCACACTGAAAACTTTGCATTTAAACTTAAGGCAGATGTTGATCCTCCTGTATTCCAGGATAAGGTTCTCATGGCTACCCACGTGGCTATTAAAGACAATTACGCCTTTGTATCGTATAATTTAAGAGGAGATGAATATGCAGGTGCGGTTGAGGTATTTGACGTTAGCAATATATCGCAACCGGTTATACTCTCTCAGGCTATATTTCCAACGGCCGATATCAATTCAATTGACTATGCCGACGGCAAACTTTTTATAGTAGGGGCCACAAAAGATTTTTACCATTTTAACTTTGAAGATCCTGCTTTTTTCCAGGTAATTTCATTGAACAACCAAAAGCAAATTACTGCAGTGGATGTTATAATGGATATTCCTTCATATTCGGCCAATGGCATCCAGGTGAGTGATTCCAATATTTTTATTACATCCGGAGATAATGGTGGAATCACCATTTTCGACCGCGACTATAACCTGGTTAAATCAGAAGATATATTTGATGCACGTTCTGTTGCATCTAACTCTGATAATGCTTATATCTTATCAGGACAGCCCGGTACCATCAATGTTTTCAATCTGAATTCTTCTGATTTTGTTGACAACTTCACCATTGGCGGAGCCAACACGCCCTTTTCAAAATCAGAGATTTCGGTAAACGATTCTTACATTTTTGCAGCCCTTAATGAAGAGGGAGTAAGGATGGTAGAACTTGACGGTACCATAAAGCAACATATCCCCAAACCCGAAACACCTGATGGAGCACTTGATGAAAATCATGTCACCAACAGTGTATCACTTAACAATTCACTGGTTTTTATGGGTAATGGTGAGTCGGGTATTGCTGTGGGTGAAGTAATTGAAGAGCTTGATGATCAGGTGGTAATACATGGTACTATGGCTTTTAATGACATGGGATCGTCAAACTTTGTTCAGTCGCGCGACAGTATAATCTTTGTTGCAAGCGGACTGGGCGGACTTAAAATCCTTGCTATAAGCATTGATGAAGGTATACCTGATGATATCATTCCGGGCAAACCTTGCCCCACCCTTATGGATGCTATTACACTTATGTTCCCGGAAGGCCAAAATGCCATGAACCTGCACCCGAATTTATTTGAAGAAGATGTTACGCTGAATGTTACAGTTGAAGAAGAAACTGACGTTTACGTAAAATTTATCTGGGAGGGTGCCGGCTGGAAAAATACTTTCGGGTATTATGCTTACCCGGCTGATAATCCGCCTTCTAGTATTGAAGAACTAGAAAAGTATGTTGTATTTCCTAATGCTTCCATGGTGGGCAGTGGTGGAGGTCTGGAGCAGGGAGATATGGTACAATTGGGCAATGAGCCTTTTCCTGCCAATACTGTTATAGGGTTTTATCTTGTTGCACAAGGCTGGGCAAACGGACAAATGGTTGATGGTATTTACACCCATTATACAAACATCGGTTTTAATGAAAACAATAATCAGCAACATTTGCTGTTTATTGAAAACGGATGTGAAGATCTGGTGCTCACATTTGAAGATATAATGCTTCCTGGTGGTGACAAAGACTTTAATGATATTATCCTTGTGATTAAGGATAATGATGAAGATTTTCCCAATACAAAATTCAATGTAGATGGCATAATTGCCTTATCTGAAGACGATATGTAATTCATTTTCATCATATCAAATCAAAAAAGCCGGCAAATTAATTTTAATCTGCCGGCTTTTTTGATATGATGAAACTTTATTATGATTTTACTGCAGCAAGTGCAGGATATCTTTGTTGCAAGAGGTAGAAACCACCAAAGAAAACACCGCTATAAAACAGATCGCCAAGCACGGTAGCATGAAAAAACGGAATTGCCATTGTATAACTTTGCATTAACCCACTAAAAGTTTGCGGATAAAAAGGGCTTCCTGCCCAAACAGCAAAATTGGTTAAAATAAAAAAGAGCAACGATGATGCAAGGGCTCCGCCAATTACTGTACCTTTCTTTATATTATTACGCATAAGATTTCCCAGCAATACAACCAGTGCAAAGCTGATGTAAACCGGAATCATGAATCCGTGAAAACCTATAATAAGGTCACTGATAAACAATGCAAACAAAGGAATAAAAAAAGCAAGCCATTTTCTTCCCATATGTGCTCCACCAAATAATGCAATGGCGGCAATAGGAGTGAAGTTAGGATAATGGGGTACCAATCGCATTACAGCTGCAAAAAGTATAATTCCGGTTACTACAATTACTCTGGGGGTAAAGATTTTCTTCAGATCCATGATTAATATTTTTATTTTTGAATAGCTGCTCTAAACGTGAGCAAAAGTAAAAAATCATTTTCATTTTAACAGCAGAAAAATAATTTTGTTTTCTGTGTTACCATTTCATTCATCAAAAAACGATATTCATGCTTATAGCTGCAGATTATTTCTTCACAATTTTTCACCTGATATTAATATTGTTCAATTTGTTTGGTTGGATATGGAAACCTTTAAGAAAAATTCATCTTATAACCATATCATTGACTCTGGCTTCATGGTTCATTCTGGGTATTTGGTACGGATGGGGTTATTGTCCATTTACCGATTGGCATTGGCAGATCTTACATGAACTCGGACATTCAGGTTTACCTTCATCCTATGTGAGTTTTCTTGTAATCAGAATCTTTGGTTATCATCCACCTTCTGATTGGGTAGATGGCCTTACCCTGGGTTTTGCACTTCTGGCATTTTTTGCATCCCTGAAAGTAAACTTCTTAAAACGAAATACCGGAGATAAAAAGTAAATACACGAAACAAATAATTTAGCTGTATGTTAGTTAAAACTTTATTCATACCTTTAAAAATTGTATCAAAAGCCCGATAACATATGAAATATCCTGAATACCTTGAGAATGATCAATGGCTGCAACCTTTTTCCGAAGCTATTATGGGTCGTTTAAAACGTACAACCGATAAGGAGAGAGAATTACTGGGCAGCATGAATAAACTTGAAGATTTTGCAGTTGGCCATTTATATTACGGCTTGCATAAAGAAAAGAAAAACTGGATCCTTCGTGAATGGGCACCCAATGCAACTAAGATATTTTTAATCGGACATTTTTCTGACTGGCGGCCCAGGGATGAATATGCCTTTCAATACATGGGTAATGGAAACTGGGAGTTGATAATTCCTGCCGGTAAATTAAAACATCTTGATCTTTACAAATTACTGATGTGCTGGGAGGGTGGCAGCGATGAAAGGATTCCGGCATGGGCTAAAAGGGTGGTTCAGGATGAACAAACACATGTATTTAATGCGCAGATCTGGGATCCTCCGCAACCTTATAAATGGAAGAATAAGGCTCCTGGGAAACCGAGAGATTTTGTACCCTTGATTTATGAGGCCCACGTGGGTATGGCTACAGAAGATTACAAGGTGGGTACATTCAATGAATTTCGTAAAAATATTTTACCCGGAATAAAAAAATCGGGTTACAATACTATACAATTGATGGCTGTTCAGGAGCATCCTTATTATGGTTCTTTTGGCTATCATGTAAGTAGCTTTTTTGCTGCTTCTTCAAGGTTTGGTACACCCGACGATTTGAAAGCTCTGATAGATGATGCGCACGGTATGGGCATTTTTGTGGTGATGGACATAGTGCATTCTCATGCTGTAAAAAATGAAGTGGAGGGTATCAGCAGGTATGATGGCACTTTATATCAGTTCTTCCATGAAGGGCCGCGTGGCGATCATCCGGCATGGGATAGCAGATGTTTTAATTACGGAAAGAATGAAGTACTGCATTTTCTGCTGTCCAATTGTAAATTCTGGCTTACCGAATATCAGTTTGATGGTTACCGTTTCGATGGCATTACGAGCATGCTTTACAATGATCACGGGTTGGGAACAGCATTCACAGATTATCAGCAATATTACAATGGCAACCAGGACGATGACGCCATAGTGTATCTCAAACTTGCCAATAAACTTATTCACCAGGTTAATCCCAACGCAATCAGTATTGCAGAAGAAATGAGCGGAATGCCGGGCCTGGCAACCCCGGCAGAACAAGGGGGATATGGTTTTGACTATCGCCTTGCAATGGGAATTCCTGATTACTGGATAAAAACAATTAAGGAAACCCGCCTGGAGTTCTGGAATGTAGGAGATATGTATTACAACCTTTCCAATAAAAGAGCAGATGAAAAAACCATTCATTATGCCGAATCACACGACCAGGCGCTTGTTGGAGATAAAACTATTATTTTCTGGTTGATGGATAAGGAAATGTATTTTAATATGCATGTTAACCATCAGAATATTGTGGTGGATAACGGTATTGCCCTGCATAAAATGATTAAACTCCTTACCCTGGCAACAGCCGGAAATGGTTATTTAAATTTCATGGGAAATGAATTTGGCCATCCCGAGTGGATCGACTTCCCCGGTAGGCATAACAACTGGTCGTATCATTATGCCCGTCGACAATGGAGCCTGGCAACAAATCACGAACTAAAATACCATTTCCTGAATGCTTTTGACCAGGCCATGATTAAGTTTTTTAAAAAGCGTAATGTTATCAATAAGTCCTTGGGTTATCCCAGGGTGCAGAACGCAACCGATCAGGTTCTGGTTTTTGAGAGGGGCAAGTATCTTTTTGTTTTCAATTTTAATCCTTTCCGATCTTTTACCGATTATGCCTTTGAAGTAACCGGAGGAGACTATCATGTTGTGCTTGATACCGATAACTCCGATTTTGGTGGTTTTGCCAGACAGGACCATAGTGTTGTTCACAGTACCCATAACAATGCAATAGGTAATGAAGCTCTGCGGCTGTATATTCCATCATTGACTGCTTTTGTTCTTGAAAAAAAATAATACTATGGAACTCAAAATCGCAAGAAAAATAAAAAGTACACCAGAAGAAGTGTATCGTGCACTTACCAACCCTTTTACAATTGAACTCTGGACCAATCAGCCTGCCGTAATGCAAGAAAGAGAGGGCACAGAGTTTTCAATATTTGATGGAAATATTACCGGACGTAATATTGAGCTTAAACCCAATGAACTGATAAGGCAGAACTGGTATTTTGATGATAAAGAATCGGAAGTGTTAATAAAATTATTTCCCGATAAGACAAGAACGCGAATTATAATAGAACAAACAGGCATACCTGAAGACGCTTATGAAAATATTAAAAATGGTTGGAACGAAAGTTATCTTGATCCATTGACAGATTTTTTCGAAGCATAATATCCTCTGAATTTAAAAATCTGTTGTACATTTTACTAAATTTGCATCGTTCTTATTAAAACCCAATCAATTAATCAAATAAACAGAAAAACTATGTTTAAAAGAATTGCAATGATTGCTGTTTTAGGAGTATTGATATATTCCTGCAATCAAGCCACACAAACAGCTGAAGAAGCCCAGGTTAAAATGATCTCGGAAATGGTTACAGAACCTTTGAGTCTTGAAGGGCAAGAGGTTACTTTTGAAGGAACTATTACTCATATTTGTCGTCATAGCGGTGACAAAATGCGTGTAAATCAACTGGATGATTCTGATTTTAGTATTATGGTAATGCTGGAGGATTTTCAGACACAGATAAATCAGGATTTTGAGGGCCGTAAAGTTAAGGTTACTGGTGTATTAAAAACTCAGGTTCGCAACCTTGATGAGATGGAACATGATCATGACCACGCCCATGATGGTGAAGAAGGTCATGAATGTGAATCAACTGAAGAAGCCATCAAAATGCTTGAAGAAAGAGGAATTACTCCTGATGTTATGGCTTATATTGAAATGAAAGGTTTCGAAATTATTGAAGTTGCAGCTACAGAAGAAACAGAAGATGAAACGGTTGAAGTTGCTGAAGCAACTAAAACCGGCGAAGGATGTTAAATTAATATTTCTATTTATAAAAAAAAGGCTGTCTGAGTAGCAGGCTATAACCTGGACGCTGAGCCTGTCGAAGCGGTTATTTGACTTATAATCAGCAGTCGTTTCGACAAACTCAACGACCAGAAAGCACTATTTGGACAGCCCCCTTTTTTTTCATTATTTAAACAAATTATCAATATATTTTTTATAATCGGCAAGTATTTCATGAGTCTGTTTTTCAAAATCAATTCTTGCTTGTTCTTCTGCTTTCAATTGCTCCTCATAAATTTCAATTTTCTTATTCAGTTTTTCAATTTCAGCCTGGGCTTCCGAATCATCTGGTAAACCTGTTTTTTCTGCATACTCATCTTTCAATTCCTTAAGTTCATTTTCAAGTTTTTGTTTACTATCAATTGCATCATTGAGTTCTTTTGAAATATTTTCCATCTCTATCTGATATTCCTGTTCTTTTCTGATATAGTTTTGCAGGTCATTGCCCATAAGTTTGTTTTGTTCAGATAGTTCATCAATGGTTTTACGGGCTTCACTTAGTTGATCTTTAAGCTCGGTGATTAATTTATCAGTTTTTTCAGTATTATCGCCTGATGATGTTTCTTTCTGAACATTTTCTAACTGTTGCGATAATTGTTCTGCTTTTTCTTCCAGTTGTTTTTTCTCATTTTTAAGCTGAATGATCTGAATATGAGCATCACCGGCTTTTTTCTCATATTCGGCAATTCTTTCATTAAATTTTTCATCTTTGTCCGCAGCATCAGGAGAGAGTTGCTTTTTATATTCATCCAGTTCATTTTTGAGTTTAAGAATGTTGTCTCTCTGTACTTTTATGAGTGCTTTATCATTGTCAATATAGCTGGTTTTACGTTTTAGTTTTTTTAGCCTTACAGCCATGATGGTAATACTAATAAGCCCCAGAACAAGTAAAACAAGCAGGATAATGATTATCAATATCCATGCTGAGTTTAAATCATCAACCTCCTTTTCCAGTTCTTTATTTCTTTCATATTCTACCTGCAGATCTTTTAAGGCGCTTTCTCTGGCTTCAATAGCATTATCAAAATAATCTTCTATAAGAATATTATCAACGGTAATAATGCGGTTTTGCAGGTCAAATATCCTGCTCTCTACACCGGGTGTGCGTCTCGGACTTGAAATAAGATCAATATATTGTGTTATAAGCTCTGTGCGAATCTCGCGAAGACTGTCAGGTTCACTTCTGGCGAAACTATGAGTATTCAGGAGTATCAATATGGCTAACGGAATAAAAAATCTTTTCATCATACAATTATTTATAGATTTGTGCTATCAAAATTATCAGGTACAAGTTTAATAATTTTCTACCGAAATATTCGCTTAAAACAGAAATAAAAACGATTAAATTTTAATAAAATATTTCATGAGAATGTTTTAAAGAATCTTCAAAAAGTGCAACATTTAAAATTTATTGAATCATTTGAAAAAAATCTCAGGCTTTGTTTTGAAAACAGACTTCCCGGAACTGAAGCACATCTTGTTATTGCTCCGAACCATAGACGGAAGGATATTTTAAATGCCGGTTTGCGTAATAATGGTGTCCGAAGTAGTGTACTTATTTTGTTTTATGAGAAGGGTGGCGAGGTTCATCTTGTGTTTATTCGTCGGCCCAACTACGCCGGAGTCCACAGCGGACAAATATCCTTTCCGGGTGGCAGATGGGAGAAAACAGACAAGAGTTTATACCATACCGCTTTAAGGGAAGCCCGGGAAGAAGTGGGTATTTATCCGGAAAAAGTTAAATATACGGGTAAGTTAAGCGATCTCTATATTCCTCCCAGTAATTTTCTTGTAAGTCCTTTTGTGGGTATTTATCAGGCTGCGTGTGAGTTTGAGCCTGACCCCACTGAAGTAGCCGGAATTATAGAAATACCTTTTTCGTTTTTTCTCGAAGCCGAATCTCTTACCCAGGTTGATATCACAGTAAGGGGGGCAGAATTGATTTCAACACCGGCATTTGTTTACCAGGAAAATATCATTTGGGGAGCTACAGCTATGATTTTAAATGAGCTTATAGTGCAATGGAAATCTACCGTAAAATAAAAGGTTTTTTATTCATAAAAATTACATTCATATTCTTTACTTTTGTTGATAATCTTAGGAGTTTTTATTAAGAACCAGTATTTACAAAAATTAAAACATTATGAGAACTATTAAAGTATTGTTTGTTGCATTGGCAGTAATTTTCGTGTTTCAGGCCTGCGAAACCACCGATGGCCCCGATAAAGTAACCGAAAAATTTATGAACCATCTTATAGCCGGTGAATATGATCTGGCTGCAGAATATGGCACCGAATCAACCAAACAAATGATGGAGATGTTTGAAGCGCTGGAATCCCTTGGTGGCGAAGGATTGGTAAACGATGAAGCAGAAACCGCGAAAATCAAGGATATTGATTGTGAGATCGATGGTGATTTTGCTGTTTGCCGATTCGAAGAAGAAGGAGAAATGGCAGAAGTGCAATTGGTTAAGCTAGACGGAGAATGGCTTGTAGATATGAAGAAGGAGAATCCATTCGGAGATATGGATATGGATATGGAATGGGATGAAGAAGATGTGGATATTGATATTGATATTGAAGAACTTGAATAGTCTTTACCAGCAATATTATTTTTAAACAGGAATGAAACTTGCATGAGCACTGTTGCTTATAAAAAAAAATTAAAGTTATTTTATGCAAGTTGCATCAGATCAATGAGTTAAATAAATTATTTTCTGATGAAAATTTCTGAAGTACTTTTCTTGTTGATTATTTTTACCGGTATCACGTTTGGATCGGGTTGCTCAGGACCCGCATCCAAACGTGATTCTTTTATTACCTATGAACTTTCTGAAAACGAGAAAGAATTGCTAAGACCCGGCGATATTATCATGCGCCGCGGATACGGGTTTGTCAGCAATACCATTGTTAAAACGCTCAAAGAAGATTATTCTGTTTCACACGCTGGAATCATTACCAAAGATAAGCAGGGTGAGTTAAGGGTAATTCATTCGGTTTCCCAAACCATAAGTGATTACGATGGTGTGCAGGATGTACAACTTAATACTTTTGTGCAGGACAGTCATCCGGGATCCATTATTGTGATGCGGTTTAAACCGGAAAGGGAACATAATCAGTCAGCATTTGAAGTATCAAAGCGTGCAGAATATTACCTTGATAAGAAGATTCCTTTTGATTATTCCTTTAGTTTTGAAGATTCCACACGGTTTTTCTGTACTGAGTTTATTGGTCGTGTGTTTGCTGATATTTATGGGCAACAGTTGTTTGAGCAGTTTTTCCCTTCTCATATTTCAGGGCTCGACCGGTTGAAATTTGGCGTTTTTCTTGACCCCGATCTTTTTGAAACAGTCATCAATCATCATCCCTGAAAACCAGATTATTGACTCAATGCATTCTTGAAAACCTTCAGGCATCTTTCTCTTGCTTCTTTATGGTTTACCATGGGCTCGGGATACTTTCCGGAATCTAACTCGGGTATCCAGTTTTTTACATATGTATTTTCAGGATCAAATTTCTTTTGTTGCGATTCAGGATTGAAAATCCTGAAGTAAGGTGCTGCATCGCAACCACTACCCGCGCTCCACTGCCAGCCGCCGTTGTTGCTTGAGAGTTCAAAATCCAGCAATTTTTCTGCAAACCATGCTTCTCCCCAACGCCAGTCGATCAGCAAATGTTTGGTTAAAAAGCTTGCGGTAACCATTCTTACGCGGTTATGCATATAACCGGTTTTGGCCAGCTGACGCATACCCGCATCTACCATAGGATAGCCGGTTTTACCTTCTTTCCAGCATTCAAATTGTTGCTTGTCGTTAACCCATTCAATATTATCGTACTCCGGCTTAAAAGATTTATTTACAACCTTTGGATAATACCACAAAATCATGGCATAAAACTCGCGCCAGAGCAGCTCATTAAAATAGGTATCATTATCTTCCAGTGCTTTTTTGGCAAGTTGCCGTATGCTAATCGTGCCAAAACGCAAATGAATGCCCAACCGCGTAGTTCCCTTCCGGGCCGGATAGTCTCTTGTCTTATCGTAGGTTTGAATGATACTATCTTTGTTATCCTTTTCAGGAAATTCAATTGCCGAAGGTTTGAAACCAATATCTTTCAGGTCAGGGAATTTTACATCTTCTTCTAATGAAACGAAACCTGTGAGATGATCTTCTGATGGGTATGATTTCAGGTGGTTATTGGTTAAAACTTCCCTGCACTTTCTGCCGTAAGGCGAAAATACATGGTATGGAGTGCCGTCATTCTTCAGCACTTCATCTTTCTCAAATAAGAGATGATCGAGATAGGAGTGAAACTCAATATTTTCTGAATCCAGAAACTTCCCGATTTTTCCATCACGCTCAATACCATAGGGCTCATGATCCTTATTGCAATATACTGATTCTAAGTGGTATTTTTCTATGAGTTTTTTGAAGATTTCCAACGGTTTGCCTTTATATACCAACATATTGCGATGTCTTTGGCGAAGTGCATTTTGCATTTGTCCTATACTCTCATAAATGAATTCCACCCGGGCATCATTTTCAGGCAGACTATCTGTTATATCGGTATCAAAAATGAAAAGTGGGACAACATTCTCGTTTTCCTTCAGGGCATGGTATAAACCTTTATTATCGAACAGACGCAAATCGCGCCGGAACCAAAAAATACTGATAGATTGTTTTTTTGTCATTGTACTTTATTTTTGCAAGGTAACAATGCAAAAGAGTTAATGGTTTGTTTTGAAGCTTTAAAAATTAATAACAGTACTGAGTAAAACCATTATTATATAAATTCCACTTATATTTTTCTAAATAAGAACTGTGAATTTATATAAGAAAATCATATATTTACTAAATTTTTAAATATACATATTCACCCAAAAATCAAATGTCATGAAAAAAGCTGCAGTAGTTCTGATGGGATTTGTATTTATGTTTGCATGTCAACAACCTGGTGTTCAAACTGAACCCATTGAAATTGAAACACCTCGCGATGGTGTTTTTATTCACATTACCCACGACCATAACAATCCGCACCGCGTTTTAATGCCCCTGCAAATGGCTTTAATGATGGTCGATGATAAAGATGTATTGATTTATCTGGATATTGATGCCGTAAACCTTGTAATAAAAGATGCGGAGGACATTGCTTACGCGCATTTTACTCCACTTAAAGAAGCGCTTGCAGATTTACTGGAAAAAGGCGTGGGAATTTATGCATGCCCGGGCTGCATGAAAGTTGCAGGAATAGAAGAAGGCCATCTGATGGAAGGTATCCAGGTTGCACAAAAAGACCGGTTCTTCGATTTTACCGACGGTAAGATTATATCACTTACATATTAAAAATCTCTGCTGGTTTTATACACGTATTACCCCCTCATCCAATGCAACATAGGGAGTATATTTTTCATCGCTTTTTTTAAGAAAACCGGTATCTAATCCCGTAAATCGTGAAAAGGCCGGGAGTATAATTTGGTTTTCAGATACCAGAAAACAAGCTATTTTTAATGCCTTTCCGTAGCTTGCTCTCAGTTTTACCCCGGGATGTATATGGCCGGAAATGGTGAAATTTTGACCTTCTTCAGGATGATGCACAAATGTAATGGGTCCTATGCTGAGTGAGTCTGAAATTTGAAATGGTAATTCCGTATGGTTATTATTCACTGATTTATCGTGATTGCCCTTTACGATATTCCATTGTAAATCGGGAAAATCCTGAATCCATTGTGTAAATAATTCAGTATCGGAATTGATGCCTGCATGAAAAAAATCTCCCACAATGGTAATAACCTTAGTATCGTAATTAAGAATGAGTTCTTTAAGTGTATTCAAATCCTTTTGAATGAACTCACGCGGAACAGCAATGCCGTTCTGCCTGAAATGAGCGGACTTGCCCAGGTGCAGGTCGGAAAAGATAAGCATTTGCTTCACTGGCCAGTATATGCTTCGTCGGTTATTGAGTAAAAGGAGCTCACCGGCGAATTGTATTTCTTTACTTTTTATCATGTACTTTGTAATTTTTTATTTCTTTTGTTTTTCCCATTTCCACTTTTTTTCATTCTTTCAATCCGCGAAATCAACTTTTCACTTGAAAGCGATTGTCTCAGACTATCAACCTTAATAGGAAAACTCAAAGGTGTAAATCTTTCAGTTTTTTTAAAAATGATGCGGCTGTCTGCAATCCTGTTAAAAGCATCACGAAGACGCGTTTCTTCAATCTGAGAATTAAAAACTTCTGTATATGCCTGCCTTACGAGGAAATGATCAGGTTCATATTCTTCCAGCACTTTGAAAATAAGATTGGACGAAGCCTGTATGTTTTTGAATTTCTGCTGATTGGAAGGGAAGTTTTGTATCACCAGGCCTGATATTACCGCAATGTCACGAAACTTTATCCGGGCCATTTCTGCAGAATTGATGCTACTGATGACATCCTTAAACAGATTTTCTTTGCTCAGAATTTGAGTAAGGTCTTTTTCGTTAAATTGAAAAGGTGTATCGCTCACCAACTCAAATCCATAATCATTCATGGCCATGGAAAAAGAAACCGGATACATTTGCGAAATCCGCCATGCAACCAGTGCAGCCATAACTTCATGCACAAGCCGACCTTCGAACGGATAAATAAACAAATGATTACCGTATTTGTTTTCAATCAATTCCACCAAAAATTCATTTTCTGAAGGAATATGAGATAAATTTTGCTGGGTTTCGAGCAAAGGTTTCAAAAAAGTAAGTTCTTTTTCCTTTGGTAAGGCTTGCAGCGCTCCGGAAACCTTTTTACGCAGAAAATGACTTAACCATGAAGTCAGGGGCATTCTGCCACCCATATAGCTGACAGCCCGGGCATCTTTCTTTTTACTAAGCTTGACCAAGGCATCGGTCTCTTTTATGGCAACCAGTTCTACTACTCTTCCAGCCAGCAAAAAAGCATCCCCCTTTTTTAACCGGGTAATGAAGTACTCTTCAATCATACCGATATAACCCCCGCTGTAA
>SLOJ01000025.1 GCA_007132585.1 Bacteroidales bacterium
ATGGTTTTATATAAGTTTTCAAAAATACTAAATCCTTTAGAAAAACGGTCAGAAACAGGCAATCGTTTTTCCAAAAACCATAATTGGGACTGTGTGGTTACTCGTCAGACGACTTCAAGTCGGCAGACGAGTTGGAGCTATAAACGAGAAAATGATTTCTAACCGAAAAATAAGGAAAGGAAAAGTTTTATCAGTAAGCCCACTTAAGCAAGACAGATCCCCATGTAAATCCACCTCCAAAAGCAGCAAGTATAATATTGTCTCCTTTTTTCAGTTGGTTTTCCCATTCCCATAAACAAAGAGGTATGGTAGCATTGGTTGTATTGCCATATTTGTGAATATTGACCATTACCTTCTCCATAGGGACGCAACTTCTGCGGGAAATTGCTTCAATAATACGCATGTTGGCCTGATGGGGTACAAGCCAGGCTACATCTTCAGAAGATAGATTATTCCTGTTCATTACATCAAGAGCCACATCTGCCATATTTCTGACAGCAAACTTAAAAACAGCTTGTCCTTCCTGGTACACGTAATGCTCGCGGGCATCAATATTTTCGTGGGTGGGAGGATAAGCAGATCCGCCCGCTTTCATATGAAGGTGTATATGTCCACATCCATCTGACTGAAATTTATGATCCATTACTCCAACTTCCTCTGTTGTAGGTTCGAGGAGCACTGCAGCGGCCCCATCGCCAAAAATTACGCAAGTCTGACGATCGGTATAATCAACAATTGATGACATTTTATCGGCGCCAACAACTACAACTTTTTTATATCTGCCTGTTTCAACATACTGAGCAGCTGTTACGAGGGTATAGATAAAGCCTGAGCAGGCAGCATTGGTGTCAAAACTAAAGGCATTTTTGATTCCGGCCTTATGACTGATCAGATTGGCTGTTGCCGGAAATTTCATATCAGGTGTAACGGTAGAGCAAATTAAAAGATCCACCTCGTCAGGAGATATACCACGTTTCTCAAGCAATCCTTTAACAGCCTCTGTGGCCATAACCGATGTCCCTTTGCCTTCTCCCTTCAGAATTCTTCTTTCTTTGATACCTGTTCGGGTAGTTATCCATTCATCAGTGGTATCTACCATCGTTTCCAGTTCTGCATTGGTAAGAACGTAATCCGGAACATAGCCATGGATTGCTGTAACTGCTGCCCTGATTTTAGTCATGCTTGAATTTATATAGATAGTTAGAAAAATTTCAGAGAAAAATTATTTCGGGTATTAAATATTTTTGTCTTGAGTATATCGACTTAAAGCATCGGATATTTTTCCTGCCACATTGGCTTCATGCACATCTTTGGAAAGAATTACAATATTTTTAATGGCTATATCATTGGATATACCATGACCAATTATTACAGTACCATTTACTCCAAGTATAGGGGTACCTCCATAGTTTTCATAGTTCATACGGTCAAAAAACTCATCCTTAATACCCCTTTTCTTAACCAAACGATACATTGATTCGGCCTGTTTCAGTACAATATTACCGGTGAAACCATCACAAACAATAACATCAGCCTTATCATTAAACAGATCACGGCTCTCAATATTTCCAATAAAATTATAATCCTGGGTATCTTTCATCAACCGGAAGGCGGATTGGCTCAACAGGTTACCTTTCTCTTCTTCTTCGCCAATATTGAGAAGACCAACTTTAGGATTTTCAATGCCGAAAACGAACTGTGCATATATCGATCCGAGCAGTCCGAATTGATAAAGGACATCGGGCTTACTATCCGGATTGGTACCCACATCAATCAACACACCCACACCTCCATTTTCCTTGGGAAGAACTGAAGTTGTGGCAGGGCGGATAATACCCTGAACCACATTTACGCTATACACCGAACCCACCAGCATAGCGCCTGTATTTCCGGCACTGGCAAAAGAATCGATCTGACCGGTTTTAAGCAAACGAAAACCTTTACTTATGCTGGAGTCGGGTTTTTGTGTAAAGGCTTTGGTAGGTTGTTCACCCATAGAAATAACATCAGATGCATGCACTATGTCAAACAGTGATGCATCAGAATGAAACTCTTTAAGCTTATCCCGAATTACGCTTTCCTGCCCGAACAATACAATACGGTCGGTTTGCGGTAGTTCTTTCTGAGCAAGTATAGCTCCTTTTAAAATGCTATCGGGGGCAAAATCACCACCCATTACGTCTAAGCCGATTTTCATAGGAGTCTGTTTTGTGAGCTGGAAAAATCTCACGTGGCTAAATCACTCAACCTTATATGGCTGCAGACTTTTCAATTGCCACCTGTCCTCTGTAAAAACCACACTCAGGGCATACTCTGTGCATAAGCTTCATTGAACCGCAATTTGAACACGTTGTCAAAGCAGGTTCAGTTGCTTTATAATGGGTACGTCTTTTATCTCTGCGGGTTTTAGAGATTTTACTTTTTGGATGTGCCATAATCTAAGCAGATATTAAGTTATTCTATGTTAATTGAATTTCAGGTTTTTCAATGCATCCCAACGTGAATCAGTGGATGAACCGTCCTTTTCTTTTTTATTTCCTTTATTTTTACCGAAAGTGAGATATTCATCCAGTTGTTCAATAATCCCTGGATCGCAATTATCTTCTTTTTTATTACCTCCCGGGTGTACTCTTTTTGCAGGAAGCCCTAATATTACGAACTCATAAAGGTACTGCGAAATATCAAAATGACTTTCTGTTGAAGGAATGATGATCACATCATCACTTTGTTCCTCATGCTTGTCGCCAAATTTTACATACAGCATTTTATGAACATCAAGCTCCTGCCAGTAATTTTCCATGCATCTGTCACACCCTAACTCAACCTTTCCCTGGATAAAGAATTCCATATCAAGCATGTTATTCTTCTTGTAAAGAATAAATCGGGCATTAAGTCTGGCATGGGTTATTTCGGAGTCACTGAAACATGAAAAAAAATCATCATTCAGTTCAAAAAAAAATTCATGTGCTCCGTTGGGAAGACCTACAAATGCTATATCAAATGGCTTTAAAGCTTTCAAAGTACTATCCTGTTTTTCAAAGGCTGCAAAGATACAACTTCTAAGGAAAAATAAAAAATTTATTCGCATTTTGCATACTGCCCTTGCAAAAGAGTATTCAGCACCTTACGGATCTTCTAAAAAAAATTATTTAAATGCCTTTTCGGGTAATGCGTCACCTTCTGTACGAAGACGGTTAAAATACTCAGGCACATCCTTACCGGTAAGTTGGTCAACATAAAGTTTTGCCAGGTATTGTGCCAGCATAAATCCCTGGCCGCGAAGTCCAAGGAAAAGACCTTTTTCCACATCAATAATCATGCGGGGTTCAATATAATAGCCGGCCCATAATGCCTGAAATCCTACTGCTGATATACGGGGAATCCAATCCACAAATATTTCTGAAACAATCTCGGCAAAATCTCTGGAGTTAACCTTTACATCTTTATCCGTTTCGCTGGGTTCAACAGCCGGGGAAGCACAACCGATGATCTGCCCTGTTTCGCCAAGCTGCTGTCCGTAAACAGCTGTAAATCCTTTATAATTTCTCCGATCGATAAGCATATCCAGGGGTTTGTCATTATTTCCCAACATGGGTAGCCTTCGTGTAATAAATGCCTGATGTTTCACGGGATATAAGCCGGTTTCGACACCCAGTATTTTGGCAAATTTATCACCTTCAGCACCCAGAGCATTTATAAATACCGGTGTGTGGTACTCAACAAACTCGCCCTCATGGGTTTTTATGATCAGTTTATACGTTTCTCCATTTTTCTCAACATCAATAAGACGGGTATCTTCAAGTAATGTACCTCCTTTTTCTACACCAATTTTACGCAAGGCATCAATAACCTTACCCGGGGTTGCCTGCCAGCATTCGCTGGTTTTAAGGGCGGCAATGTACTTATCATTTGAATCATTGAAATAGGGTGAAATTTCTGATTTGAATTCAGAAGGTTTTAACATTACTGCCTTTTGCCATGCCATTGATTCTTCCAGGGCTTTGTACATTTGATCATCATGAGCAAAGGTTATATAATTAATAAGCCGGAAATCAATCTCAAACTTGTGAGATAGTTTTTCAAATATCTCAAGGTTATGCCTGGCAATATCTGTTAACTCAGGTAAACTGAAAACCGGCCGGCCCCCTGCGATATTTCGCCACGACCCGCCAAAACCATAATTTATCATTGTGGGCTCATAACCTGCTTCTGAAAGAAACCGGAATAATGAGCTGCCACCGATTCCGCCACCAGCCACAAAAGATTTTACTTTAACCACTCGTCTTTTAACGGTGTTCATATGTGTATTAACCCTGTCATGAATATCAGCCGGGTAGAGCTCACCAAGACTGATCTGGTTTGACATGGGTGCTCGCGGAGTACTTCCACCAATAAGACGTATTCCTTTGGGTCTGAGATTCTGCTTTAACCGCTGAATACATCTTTTACCCCGGCATGGCCCCATACCCAGGTGGGTAGTATGTTTTACTTCCTCAACCGAAATAAATTTACGATCGCCTATGATCCTCATCACATCATCAAATTCTACATCATCGCAATGGCACATAAACACATCCGACAAGAAAGATTCCTTATGGGGTTTTAACTCAAGTTTTTCCGGATAATCACGCTTAATAATAAATCCACGGACCTTCACCTTATCTTCATCTTTCATCCCTTCCGACTTGATACGTGCAACATGGGTAAGGTTTTTCTTGCGCAGTACCTTCTGTATAATACCTTCTCCAAGGATATTGGCATCATTATCCACCAGAAACACCTCCTCACCTTCCTTCATATCAAATTCGATGGGTAAGAAAAAGGTGCCTTTTTGAATATTATAACCGAATATGGCCAGCCCGGGACACTGATAGACACAATCCATGCAACCCACACATTTTTCGTAATCAATCTGGGGAATTGTACTTGTAGATGATTTTGTAATGGCACCGTAAGGGCATGCAAATGCACAAGGGTTACAAGCAAATCCGTAAAGACAATCAATGATAACGAATGGTTTTTTCATCCTGTCAGGCTCCGGCATATAAGGTTCATCGATAACCTTTAGCGGATGCTGCTGCGAGTCAATATATTCTTTTGATACCAGCAAATAATCATCATAGTTGTATGGTTTCATAATGGTATCAAGAATTTCGTATGCCACCTGTTTCCCTCTTAAAACGGCGCTGGTACCTTCACCAATGCGCACAGCATCACCGGCACCCCAGCATCTCCTGCCAAACATTTCTCGTCCTTTGATAAGCAGTGCATCATCGGGCATTAAACCGGTACATATATTGATGGCATCAATGCCTTCAATCAGCTTTTCAGTTCCGGGTATAGCTTTGAAGTTTTCTGCCAGTGCAACCACAGCAGCTTTAATACCATCGCCTTTATCATTGGGTATAGCTTCAAGAATTAAATGAGAAAGCAGAACAGGAATGCCAAGCCTGCGAACCCGGTTGGCCTGCACAGGAAAACCACCTTCATGTGATTGGGCTTCTATAATCGCCTTTACTTTCGCCCCCGCCTGGGTAAGCTGATAACTCGTCAGATAACCAATATTTCCTGCACCTACTGTCAGGATATTTCGGCCAAGTAAAGTAAGCTCGGTATTCATCATTTTCTGGATCACTGCAGCAGTGAATACACCGGGAAGATCATCATTGTGAAAAGTGGGAAGAAAAGGTACGGCACCGGACGCAACAACAAAATATTCGCAGTCAATGTAATATATTTCCTGGGTTTTGAAGTTTTTAACAGCAACCCTGTTTTTTTCAAATATATCCCATACTGTAGAATCGAGCATTATGCCTTCGTGATTATCACCGGCAAGCATCTTGGATATTTCAAAACCTCGCAATCCGCCATATTTTTTCTCTTTTTCAAAAAAGAAAAACTGGTGGGTTTGCATGTTAAACTGACCACCTATCTCGGCATTACTATCAACCACAATATTGCTCACACCGTGCTCATTAAGTATTTCACGAGTTGCCAGCCCAGCAGGTCCTGCGCCTATAATAACTACCTGGGTTTTATATACATTGGTGGGCTTGAACTTTCTGAAATCACTTGCCTCGGCAACATAATCATGCGGAATCTCTTCAACGGTTTTAATATCATCTACCAGGGTAATGCAAATTCTTTTAATCTCTCCATCAACAAGCATTTCACATGCTCCACACTTTCCTATTCCGCACTCAAGACTACGGCTGCGGTTTTTTAAACTATGACTGTGAATTGGGTAACCGGCCTGGTGCAATGCTGCGGCAATGGTAAATCCCTTTTCTCCTGTTACCTTTGCTGCATTATATTGAAAATCAGTTTTTTCAGTTTCCGGTATTTGAATGATCGGATGTTGAGATATTTTGTGCATCGGAAATTTTTATTATTTTGTATGCAGTTATGGCAGCTTTGTGATATTTTCGAACTGTAAAAGCTGCCAGTTGCCTGATTAATAAGGATTTTGCAAGCAAAGGTAATTTTTTTAAAAGATTTAAATTCGTGGTTTTATCAATTTATAATCATTCTAAATTTTCAGTAATTAAGTATGACCGGAATCCTTTGCAAAACAGACTATGAAATAACTTATTTTTACAAAAAATAATACATTAAAAAACTCACGTCAAAATGAAAAAAATAATTTACATTTTCGGAATTTTTATAGTTCTTGGCGGACTTGCATTTGTCACTCTTAATACTTTTACAGAGATTTCGACTCAACCTGTCAATCAAATATCATTAAGCAACACAAACCAAAACTTTGATTCAGAAGACATGATTCAATTACCCGAACCCACAACCGATGGCAAGGTTAGCTTAGAAAAAGCATTAACACTTCGCCGATCTATAAGAAATTACTCAAATGAGGCTCTTTCTCTTGAAGATATTTCACAACTTTTATGGAGTGCACAGGGGATAACAAATGAGCGTGGATTCAGAACAGCACCCTCTGCCGGAGCCACATTTCCTCTAGAGATGTTTGTGGTTGCCAATAATGTAGAAGGGTTATCAAAAGGTATTTATCATTATTCGCCCTTTGAAATCACTCTCGAAGTGATTCACCTTAAGGATATTGCTGCAGAATTGATGCGTGCATCCCATAGCCAGTCAATGATAGCTGAATCAGCGGTAGTATTGGTATTTGGTGCAGTTTTTGAAAGAACCACCGATCGATATGGAGAAAGAGGCATCAGATACGTACATAATGAAATTGGACATGCATCGCAGAATGTACACCTGCAGGCAGCGGCTATGGATCTGGGAACAGTAGTTATCGGAGCTTACCGCGATGAAGAAGTGGAAGAAATACTGGATCTCGACCCCGACATAAGAGTTTTATACATGATGCCGGTAGGCAAACTTAAGTAATGTAAGTTGCCCGAGGTTTTTTTTTACAGATCGTATTTTACCCCCATAAACAGTGAATAGGTGTAGGGGTAAGTATCTCTTGTAAGATTACGTAACTGACCCATTGAAGTTAAAAACATTGTAAAGGTAGGTTCAAGAGAAATATTTACACGATCACTTACAGTATAGTCAAATGATACACCACCTATACCCGACCAGCTTATTGGGCTTACCCCTGTGCTTTCACCTATAGACCTGGTATTTGCACTTCCCTGCAGGTAAACATTATTTGTCAGCAGGAAATTGGCTGCAATTCCGGATTTCACAGAAACCCCTAACATACGGTCGATAAGAAGGTAACGGAAAATCACCGGTACTTCCAAATAGCCAAAATGCTGGATAAGGCCGGAGCTCGATTTATTCAGCAGATTTATATTACCCTCATCATAGCTCCCCTTAAGGGTGAATATCCTTGAGGAAGCAATATCAGCAAAATAGAAACTCTGATCGGTAAAGCTGATGCCTCCCATAGAGGTACTCATACTTTGGGGGTGTGAACTGATAGTTTCTCCTTTTGTGGAATACAGGGGCATCATGGATGGGTGACTGAAGGCAGTGATATCATTAACTGCCTGCCCGATAAGGTTATAAGCCACGCCACTTTCCATATTCCACCTTTCATTAATTCTGTATTGCATGCTTACACCCAATGCAAAACTGAAAATATTGCTTTCCAGAGCTTCGTAAGGATAAAAAGCAGAGTTTCGCTGATAGCGAAATGATTGCTGTGGAACAATATAACCCATTATCGACAGAACGGATTGGTTGCCCTGAGCGACTGATACAATATCTAAACGGTCAAAAAAGTCTTCCTGCTGATCATTCAACACGTTTTCAGCAAATATTTTACTGATATCTGATCTGTTAAGAAATTCGCCTGGAGAAGACCCGGCTGATGCAAGTTCGTTATTATACTCCAGAGTTTTAAGTTCATCCGGGGTTGCAGCAATAGCTGTAGTGGTTTCAGGCATCATTTCTGAAACACCTGAGCTTTCGGCCAGCAAAACTGAGGGAGTAACTCCGATTATTCTTTCATGCCTGCCACCTGTAATCTTTTCGGCATTTTCATATTCACCGGAATCAATGGGTTCAGGACCGATAGGTGTTGTGTAGGTATATGACCCGGCAAATGGTTCGGAGGGTTGCATATCGGGCCATAAGAGCCATAGTGAAACCATACTGATGATCAGAAAAACAACAGCTGCTGCTACCCTGTACCAGATAAATCTACTTCCGGAGCTTTTCGTCAAACGCCTTTCAATAGCATTCCAGGCATCCTGAGGGGGTTCATCCTCAAAATTCCGAAATCTTTCTTGTATATTTCTTTCAAACCTTTCCATTATTTAGATAGCTTTTTCAATCTTTTGTGAATGGAACTGTAATGTTTCTTTCAAAATCATTTTTGCTCTCGCAAGATTGGAACGGGATGTTGACTCAGCAATGTTGAGCATTTCACTCAGTTCCTTATGCGAATAACCTTCAATTATATAAAGGTTAAAAACCATTCGATACTGATCGGGTAATTGCCTGATAAGATTTAAAATTTCTTTTTCTGAGATAGAATCCAGAGCATTAAGCTCTCCATTGGACATTTCTATGGTTTTGGAAGCATCTTCAAGTGATAAAAGGCTTACCTTACTGCGATATTTATCCAGTGCCAGGTTTACAAATATCCGTTTCATCCATCCTTCAAAAGAACCTTTCCACCTGAATTTATCAAGATTTTCAAAAACCTTAACAAACCCTTCCTGGAGGATATCCTGTGCATCATGCGAATTGGCAGTATAACGCAAACACAAACCGTACATTTGGGGAGCAAACATTTTGTACAGTGTGCTTTGCATTTGCCTGTTGTTCTTAAGGCAACCCTTTACAATATCTTTGAGTTTTTCCACCAGAAATCAGGAATTGAGCCTTTAACAAAAATAACAAAATTATTGCACCTTTTACTCCCGCAAAATGCAGGCCAAAGGTTAAACTATTAATGCTTAAACCCTTTTATAGCAGAAAACCCTATTTCAATGAACTTTTTCATCAATCAATTGCATCAAAAATTGTTAACAAAAAAGTTTTGATGCTTCATTTAAAAAAGAAAGCTCTCGCCCCTGGTATTGAATAATCTTATATTCATGTGGCTTATATCGTATATATCAAGATATTCCTGAAATACATCGGCCAGTATTTCCATATCTTTTTCAAAGTATATTGTAAACCCTTCTATTTCATTGTCTCCACCGGAGAAGAAAAATACTGACTGGTCCTCATCAACAAGAAAATAATGATAATCTCCTTCGTCAAGTGGCAACAATTCTGCTCCGTAATCTTCAAAAATGATCATTAACTCATCAGGAAGTACTATTTTTTTATCAATGGAATCAGATACGAGATACCCCCATACGGTATGATCAGGGATACGCATAAGTTTTTCACGAACAAACGTAAGTCGATCATCAAAGAAGGATCCTTCAACCATATCAATAGACTCATCATTCACAGTCAGGTTGAAATCGTGCCTGAGATCATTCACCCAAAACGAGAATGAACCCACGTTTTGATCTGTATCTCCAAGGATTAAATTTCTTGTTGCAGGCCCAATAGATGTAATGCAATATGAAGGGATATCAATGTTACTTGCGTGGATTTCAACGTAATTGCGCAGTGTTGTTACCTGGGTACTGATTTGGAAATTGTTACAGGGAAACTCTTCAAGAGTTTCGAGGTAGAACACAAGTTCCCGCCCCTGACTTGAAAAATTTTCAAAATGCATTAAATGAATATGGGTAAAAGGGAAATCCGTATCATCATCACGAGAACATGATAACAATAAAGAGATCCCTAAGAAGGTCAAAAAGATACTTAGTAATTTTCTTTTCATTAAACTTTTCTTAACCTCAATACCAAAAAAAAGACAGGCTAAATTTGGCTGTGCAGGGATGACCAAATGTAAGCCTGCCGACTGCAAAATAAGTTTGACAGGGAAAACACATGAAATAATTGATCCAGGGCAATGGCCGCAGGTTAGCTGAATTTGGTCAATGTTGTTTTAAACTTTTCATACTTTGGTGATTTAACACAGAAAAGCTCGCGGCCATTTTCTCAAACCCTGAGATCAAATAATGACAATATGTGAAAAATAAGGAGAAACAAACTCACATAATCATAAGTGAAAAACAATGCTTTGGTGGAGGCATAGACGAATTTTGCTTTTCCCTGATTTCTCTTATTTCAACAAATAAAGAACAATGAACAACTTAAATTATATATAAAGTTTTTTATATTTCAGAAAAAAAACCGGGAGTACCTTCCAATGGACAAGCTATGATTATTGGGGAGTCTTGGTTCAATTAAAAAGTCTGATAATTAAGGCAGAAAGGCAATAACCCCGGTTTTTTAAAAGAGCGTTATGATTATAAGACGATATTAAAAGGTAAAACGCTGCGCGGGTTTTGATCTTTTTAAAAAAAAAGTTGACATAACATGTGCAACATGCACAGTTATAGGAGAAAGTTAAAAGGCAGGAGTTAATTCTTTTTTGTAGCTTTCATTTTCAAGTACTCGAGCATGAGATCAATATCAAAGGAAGGAATTCCTTTACGAATCAAGTGTTTTCTATCCTCCAGGAAAGAATTCTCAAAAGAACTGATGTTTTTAGCTTGTTGCAAGCTCATTGTATAGTATTCAAGGGCCATTTCATCGTCATTCATGCACCAGCATACATGCCCCAGGTTTAAAAGATCATGAGTATTGCCGGGATCAGCCTGAAGGAGTCTTTCAAGGTAATCTCTTGCTGTATCGAGTTTATCGATCAGAAAAGAACACCATGCAAGGGGTCTTCTTATTTTCTCATTCTCGGGGGCCAGCACCTCAACCTTAAAATAATACTCCAATGCTTCTTCATATTCTTCAAGATGAATAAGGCACTGTCCAATATTTGCCTGGATTTTCAGGTCTTCCGGAGCTTGTTTTTCTGCTTCGCGGTAATACATAAGGGCATCTTCCCAGTTATTGAGATATTTGGAGCACAAAGCTAATTTTTTTATGATCCACAGTCGCCCCGATTCAATAATATCAGCCCTTTTATAATAGTCGAGAGCTTTTTCAAAATCTCCTGTGTTTTCATAGCAGAAAGCTATTTTTTCAAACAACTCAATATTACTCCTGTCGCGTTCAATTAAGCTAAGGAAAATTTTCAATGCATAAGGATAGAATTTCTTGTCGAAGTAAAACTCGGCAATATTTCTTATGGTATGAGAATCTTTCAATAGGTTCCCGAAGAATGGATTTTCAAAAACATCAGGTTCCATATCAAATACATCATCAAACTCTTTCCTCCATGGATGAAGTTTGTAAAACCTGTAAAGATCCTGAAAATACTGGGTGTAGATACTCTTAATCTTAGCAAATTCATTTATAAGCTCATCCCCCTTTTCAATTTCCGAAACACTGTCCATTTCGGCACTGGCCATATTCATCATCATATTCTTTTGTTGCTCAGGAATCATTCCCAGGTTTATGCAAAAAGAATATTTATCACTATTGCACATAAAATGGGTTTGTTCAAGTTTCTTTACCAACGGTGTAAGATCAACACCGTCGCCCGAACCTTTAAGATAAGGCTGTATAGATTGATTATCATGGTAAAAAGGTACAAACCAGTTACTTATTTTATTAAAGAACGGAAAATTTTTTAGTTGTGAAAAAGCACTCATAAATACATCCATTCCTTCCATTTGCATTTCGGTAAACTCCTGCAGTTTATCAAGCAAATCAGGTGCATCTTCAAAAACCGTTTCCCAATCGGGGTTTTTGTCTTCACCAAACTCATCCTTAAAAATATTTTCAAGGTCCAGTTTGTCTTCGATCTTTGGTCGTAGCTTCATCATTTGCGGAAGAATATCTTCCTTCCATTTTCGACTTACACTTTCGGTTTCCCTGGTTTTGGTAAACTGTATCAGAATGGCTTCGATGTTTTTTTCAATATTCGGGAATTCAAGCAATTCAAGCGTTTGTTCTTTAAGCATGGGGTACAGATAAAACCGATCATTATACTTCAGGAACCCGAAAAACAATCCGATAAGTGCTCTTTGCCATACGAACTCTTCCCTTGTCTTTACAAATGCGAACAAGAGGTTGAATTTATTCAAATCAAAAAACCTGAGTAAGCTCAATGTAAGAGCACTTACGATAAGGCTTTTATCATGCCAGGGTAATTTTTCAGATTCACAGGCTGCATTCAGCAATTCCATTTCCGATTCACTGTATTTGTCGGATAGCCAAATGATATTAAAAACTTTTACCAGCGCTTCTTCTCTTGACAGCATTGCGCCTTCCTTGTCAATATTTACACCTTCCAGAATTTTAGCCAGTTCAATGTCGTATGTAAGGCTTTCGAGATAGGCCAGGGCTTCCTTTCGCTCAATCCGCCGGCTGCGTTCCAGTTGTCTTTTGAGTGGAAACACATTCCCGGTGTCTTTTTCAGTCAAAATGCTTTCCTGCAGTTCATCGCCCATTTCCAGAAGATTTCTGACCAGAAAGAAATATACCTTCTCCCTTTCAGGATCTTTAGCGGCACTAAATGAGTGAATCAGAATATTTTCATAGGTAGTTGAGTGCCGATCTAACTGATCAGTAAAATACTCTTTACCGGATTCAGCAATTAATAGTTTTAATCTTTTTATGGCACTTAAAACTTTTCTTTCGTGCAGGTCAGCTGAAATATGTCGATATGTTTTTTTTACTGCAGCAGTATCCATAATCAATAAAATAATTTAATGATGTTTAAGAAACCCAAGCTACCGGCATGAAAAAACCAGAATCAACTAAAGGATAATTCTTTCTGCCAGGTAAGGATCAGAAAGAGAGAATTTTATCATTGCCAACCCTGGCCCTTCAAACGCAGCCGACATAGTAATTGTTTGATCCAGTTTCTCTTTCCATACACCTGTAAGCCTTGAAGATTCATGTATATGTCCGTGAAGAGTGAGGTAAGGTTTTCTTTCTTCGATAAATTCCCTTATAGCAGCACTACCGACGTGGACATCCACATCGTTTTCTTCTATTTTTATTCCGTCAAGTGCTGCTCTGTCGAGCCCGGTTCGGTAAGGGGGCGAATGAAACATGAAAATTGTACGTTCCATGGGTAGATTATCGGGAATACTATTCAAGTCATTCCTGATTGTGGATTTTTCGATCACCTTGCCATTATCAAAGGTGCGAAATCCTTCGGTGGGAGGAATACAGCCCGGTTGTACTGTTTCCATCACATCATATTTTTCCCAGTCCTTTAGCAAAAAGGGTGTGGGAGGAACATAAGCATATCCCATCACATGATAATCACCAATGCTGACAGCTTTATTATGAACATAATTCCATAATCCCTTTTTCTCATGTTCAATTATAGCAGCCTCTTCAATGCGTGGATCATCATTGCCAAAGATCAAAAAAACCTTAGGATATGAGTTTTTCATTTTTTCTTTGAGGTTCTGGAATTTGGTGGCAAGATAATCGGTTACAAAATCAGGCATGTTTTCGCCCGCTCTGAAGCTATGCAATATGCTTGAAGGTAGAAGATCGCCACCAAGAAAAACCGCTAAAGGTTTTTCCTGCTCCAGGAATCTGAAAAACCTTTCATACCTGTTTACTTTTCCATGCAGGTCAGATACAAACAAACAATAATCTGTCATAGTTGCTCTCCTTTTAATTCCGTTTAAGTGGTGGTTTTTTCATACCAGATTTTCGGTTTCCCACCAGGTAAAAATACAAAGGAATTATTGTAAGTGAAAAATAAATAATGATATTTCAAATAAAAAACAAAGAGGTTGCTGTAAAACCCTTTAATAAAACTGGTTATGAGTCTGTTAGAATAAAAACAACTTAAGATATAAATGTCGTTTCTACTGACTCAACGATCAAAAAAGGCCTTTCTCAACAACCTCAATGTTATGTAAGATCAATGTTTTATTTAATTATTATCCTTTTCAAGATAATAAGTATTTTGCGAAACTTCCTGTGTTTGAGTTTCAATCACCTCAATGTTTTCACCGGTCTGCTGGCTTGCTTCATAATAGATCGGTCCTTCGATACCCAATGGGAGTCCAAGCCATATCCAAATAACAAACATTGGAATCCTTGCAATCATAAAAGCAATAGCATAGGGTAACATCATGGAGATAAGTGTGCCTATTCCGGCAGTTTTATCATATTTTTGCGCAAATACAATTACAAGGGGGAAATAAGGAAGCAAAGGTGTAAGGATGTTTGAATAAGAGTCACCGATACGGTATGCTGCCTGAGTTACTTCAGGTGAATACCCCATAAGCATAAGCATAGGAACAAAAATAGGAGCAAGCAGAGCCCACTTGGCTGATGCACTGCCCATGATCAGGTTCACCAGGGAAGCAATAAGAATAAAAGCTATAAGAAGTGGTATTCCGGTAAATCCTATTGCATTGAGCCCGTCAGAGCCTTTTACTGCCAATACGCTACCCAGGTTTGACCAGTTAAAATAGGCAACAAACTGCGCAGCAACAAATGCAATTACGATATAAAGTCCCATGGTTGACATGGATTTGGCAGTCATGTCAGAAACATCCTTATCATTTTTGATGGTTTTTGAAACAATTCCATATACCAAACCAGCCACAAAGAAGATAATAAACATGATGGGGACCAGCGAGTTATAAAAAGGCTGCATGCTTGGGTTGCCGGTTGCAGGATTGATATCCCCTCTTAAAAGCCCGTCGGAAGGAATAATTGCTATTGCAACCAAAACAAGCACTACTAAAACAGAGAACATAGACCATTTTAATGCTTTACGCTCAAGAGGCGTAACTTCATTATTCATATCCTCTGTAATCATTTCACCTTCAGGGCGATATTCTCCAAGCCGAGGCACAAGAATCTTTTCAGTAACCCAGGTACCTGCAACCCCTACCAAGGGTACTGAGGCAGCCATCAGAAGCCAGTTTGACAAGGGGTTAACTGTATATGCGGGATCAATGAGATTTGCCGCGGGTTCGGTAAAGGCGGCGATCATGGGGTCAAGTCCTGTAGGAAGGATGTTGGCACCAAAGCCACCTGAAACACCGGCAAATGCCGCTGCTATACCTGCAAGCGGGTGACGCCCCATCCCCATAAAAATTGCGGCCCCCATGGGTATAAGAACCACATAACCGGCATCTGCAGCAACAGAGCTAAGCATACCTGCAACAACAATGGAAAATGTTATGAGTACTTTTGGTACCTTAGATACAAACGTTTTCAAAGCAACTGCAATCATTCCTGTATGTTCGGCAACACCTATACCCAACATTACCACCAGAACAAGCCCCAATGGAGGGAAAGTGGCGAATACATTTACCATACTGGTAAAAATTCTTTGAATACCCTCTTTGGTAAGCAGGTTTTCTACCACGATAAAATCTTCAGGCACACCTGTTACGCCCCCGGTACCGGGTTTTAAAACGCTTACTCCTCCAAAAATCCATGAAAGAAGCAATACTACCCCCATTAGGATTGCAAACAAGGTTACCGGCTGCGGGAGCTTGTTTCCGACTACCTCAACTTTATCAAGTATTTTTTGAAAAGTCCCTTTCTTTTTTAATTTGTCAGTTTCACTCATAGTATTGTTTTATTGATATTCAATTGATTGGTTTTAACTTGAAGGCTCAAAAATAAATCTTTAGACCTTACCCGCAAAAATTATTTTATATTTTATTATTTTTCCATGCATTAAGAAGCCACAAAACTGTACCTTATAAATGATGTTTGCAATATGCAAAACAAATAATACTCGGGCAATACAACATATACAAGTTAAAGTATTTAAATATGAATTTATATCATATCAGCGCACAATTGTAATTACCCCCTGTGTTTGTTTTCTTTCTCCCTGTTTAACATAGGTAAGGATATAATAGTAAGTGCCATCGGGCTGATTTCCCCCATCCCACCAGTTACCATAATAGTCGTTACTTTCAAAAACTTTTTTGCCGCTGCGGTTATAGATTACAATATTGCTTCCCGGGTAGAATTCAAGATTGGTTATTTCAAAATTGTCATTAATTCCATCACCATTGGGTGTAAAAACATTGGGGATTTCCAGGTCGCAATTCTGGGTTGTGAGGGTCAAATCAAAAAAGTCGGAACAACCGTTAATAGTATCGGTTACCCGCACCATATAGGTAGCAGGCTCTTTTGCCATAATTGTGTCATATATCCTGCCTTCAAGCTCTGCTCCTTCAAGCATCCATTGATATATCCAGTTAAAATCATCTCCGGAGTTAACAGGTTCAACTGTAAACAAAGTGGAGTCTCCTTCGCATACAGGTATTTCAAGTTCTGACACAATTTCAGCCCTGGGCAGCGGTAAAACTGTAACATTGATAATAGTATCCCATTCACATCCAAAATCATCTCTGGCTCTGAAAGTATATGCATAATCTCCCTCTACATCTTCACTTACAGATACGGGATTCCCTTCAAGTGGTGTATCATTCATATCAAACCATTGCTCTTCAACAATTTCGGGGGTAAAAATAAGACTGTCGGGATAAAATTTATCATCAAAAAACAGGCTCCAGCCCAACACGTGACCCGATGTACCTGTAATGATATCTGATACCGTAAGCGTCCATTCTCCATTCAGTGGGCAACCCACGAATGCATCAAAAGACTGATCGGGGGTATAATTACCAGGCGGCATATAGGGTTGATTTACATAATAATTGCCGGCCTGATCAAGATATTCATGAAACTGAAAAGATGTTTCATCCATGGTACCGTATTGCGGTGTAGTATTAAAACAGTATTCATAGCCAATACCCGGAATATTATCATGGGGTACAACAGGTTCTCCCAAATGCGCACCTCCGGGACCGATATCTTTCAATAACACCATTTGCTCATTGGGGCATTCCAGTTCAAACATGAGGTGTCCAAAATCAACATGCTCAATGTTGATACACACCCTGCCAAAATCCTCCAACTGATTCAATTGGGCACCGTCTTCAAAGACTTCAAAACTGAGAGTTGATGTGAATTCAACGGTATCATTTATAAAAACTACAGTATCAATTTTGGTTGGGAAACCTGTCCAGGTAACGGGGTTTATGCTTCCTATGATTGAAAAAGGCTCTTCTGCACAAACCGTATCAGTTGTTGCTATGGTATTGTTAAAATTGGGTATGGTAGCAATCCTGATTGTTTCTATTGTATCGGTTAAACAATTATTTACCGGGTCCGTAACGGTGAGTCTGAAAGGGTAAGCACCCGGCCCGTTATATGTATTGTCAACAGTTGGTCCTTCTTTTATGTCCCCATCAAAATACCATTCAAACAGGAACTGATCTCCACCACCGGCAGGATCACCTCCGTAATACCCGGCAGAACCGAAAAAAGTAACGGTTTCAACATCAGGGCAAAAGTCAAAACTACCACTGTCTGTATCCACATCTGCATAAAAGGCATCGCATAGAGAGAAACATTCAACATTCGCTAACCAACCCAAACCCACATTATCGGGTGAAGATTCAAAACGGAAATGAAGAGATGACCCACCTGCAAAAATCTGTTCGCCGGCAAGTTCATTTCCACCAGCATGAATTATCAAGGGTGCTGTTTCATCTTCACCATCATATACATATAGGTAATCACCTTCACCCAATTGAAAGAAAATAAAACTCATCTTCATATAAATATTCTCATCTGAGTCAGATGTGAAAGTCACAGAGAAATTTTCATTATTACCGTAGGGTGTAAGGGTATCACCACCGCTATCAGCAAAAAATCCTGAGCACGTTTCAATAACTTGTCCGTCATGGAAATTTATCGGGAAGGTAATGTCCTGTGCATAGCCGGTTTTGAAAAAAGCTACTGCACAAAAAAACAGGAGAAGCGTTGATCCTCGTATCATAAAAATAGGTAAGTAGGTTTTCAAATATTCATGTAAAATGAAATACGTGTAATTTGTCGGTTTATTTTACAGAGGTTTAAATAAGGTACAAATATAAGTCAATTTTGTGTTGCGAACCCGGCATGAAGTTTTCGATAAAAACTTGTTTAAATTTTGCTCTGCAAGTGTTTAAAAACAATTGGGGGTATTGTTTTTAGTTGTAATTTTGCAGGCTATGAAAAACATTCGCAATTTTTGCATTATTGCACATATCGACCATGGTAAAAGCACCTTGGCCGACAGGCTTTTACAAATGACCAACACCATCAGCGTACGTGATTTTCAGGATCAGGCACTTGACAATATGGATCTTGAACGCGAACGCGGAATCACCATAAAAAGTCATGCTATTCAAATGGAGTACGAACAGGGAGGAGAGCACTATATTCTTAACCTGATTGACACTCCCGGACATGTTGATTTCAGTTACGAAGTTTCAAGAAGTATTGCTGCCTGCGAAGGGGCCTTGTTAATTATTGATGCAACACAGGGCATCGAGGCCCAAACCATTAGTAATCTTTACCTTGCCCTTGAACATGATCTTACAATTATTCCTGTTCTTAACAAGATGGACCTTGACAGCGCAATGCCTGATGATGTTTCTGATCAGATCATTGATCTGATCGGTTGTGATGTAGATGATATAATTCCTGCAAGCGGGAAGACCGGTTTTGGTGTTGATAAGATCCTCGAGGCCATTGTAGAGAAAGTTCCACCACCCACGGGTGACCCCAATGCTCCTCTGCAGGCTTTGATTTTCGATTCTGTTTACAATTCTTTCCGGGGTGTGATTGCCTATTTCCGTGTTTTTAACGGAAAAATTTCACAGGGTGATCTGGTTAAGTTTATGGCTACTAAGAAAGAATACGATGCCGATGAAGTTGGAGTTTTAAAGATACGCCAGGTACCCCGTAAAACCATTTCAGCCGGTGATGTGGGTTATATCATATCGGGTATAAAGGATGCACGCGAGGTAAAGGTTGGTGATACAATAACACATATCAAAGGGGGAACTACCGATCCTATACAGGGGTTTGAAAACGTAAAACCCATGGTATTTGCCGGAATTTACCCGGTTGAAAATGATGACTTTGAAGAATTACGTTCTGCCATGGATAAATTGCAACTTAATGATGCATCACTCACTTTTGAACCGGAATCATCTGCTGCTCTGGGGTTTGGGTTCCGCTGTGGTTTTCTTGGGATGCTTCATATGGAGATTGTGCAGGAGCGACTTGAACGCGAATTTGAAATGACCGTTATCACCACTGTACCTAACGTTTCTTACTGGGCATATACAAAAAAGGGTGAAAAGATGATTGTAAATAACCCTTCGGATATGCCGGGCCCCAATGTGCTCGAATATATTGAAGAACCTTATATTAAGGCACAGATCATTACCAAATCAGAATACATCGGACCGGTCATGTCATTATGCATGGATAACAGGGGACAAATCAAAAACCAGGTTTATCTTTCTACCGACAGAGTGGAATTATCATTTGAGATGCCGCTTTCTGAAATCGTTTTCGATTTTTATGACCGGCTGAAAACCATATCAAGAGGGTATGCCTCTTTTGATTATTATCCGATCGGATACCGCGAGTCAGCCCTTGTAAAACTTGATATTCTTCTTAACGGCGATCAGGTTGATGCCCTTTCTGCGCTTATACACAGAGATAACTCTTACGAGTTTGGCAAAAAGATCTGTGAAAAACTTCGTAAACTTATCCCCCGTCAACAGTATGATATAGCCATTCAAGCCGGTATCGGGGCAAAGATCATTGCCCGTGAAACGGTTAAGGCTTTAAGAAAAGACGTTACGGCAAAATGTTATGGTGGTGATATCACGCGAAAACGAAAACTGCTGGAAAAACAGAAAAAAGGGAAAAAACGAATGCGTCAGATTGGTAATGTTGAAGTACCGCAATCGGCATTTATGGCGGTATTGAAGCTTGACGATTAATAACACTATCAGGGGTTTTTCCCGGCCACTACGAGGCTTATTTCGCCCTTAAGGGTATGGGTCTGATAATAATTGATTATTTCCTGTAAACTACCCCTGACAGTTTCCTCATGTATTTTTGAAATTTCTCTTGAGACACTCGCCGGGCGGTCAGCTCCCAATACATTTATAAAATCTGCAAGGGTTTTCATTAGTTTGTGGGGTGATTCATAAAACACCATTGTCCGGGTTTCTTCTCTCAGGTTTTCCAGGCGAGTTCTTCTGCCCTTTTTTACTGGCAAAAAACCTTCAAAACAAAAACGGTCAGCCGGCAAACCACTGTTTACCAAGGCCGGAACAAAAGCCGTTGCTCCCGGCAAGCACTCAACCGGGATACTGTTACGGATGCATTCTCTTACAAGCAAAAAGCCGGGGTCAGAAACTGCCGGTGTGCCGGCATCACTCACCATACCCATTACAGTACCTGTTCGTATTTTCTCAATAAGTCCTTCAAGTGATTTGTGCTCGTTAAAGGCATGATACGACTGCATCTTCACATTCAACCCCAGGTGTTTGAGCAGAATCCCTGTTTTGCGTGTATCTTCTGCCAACAAAAGATCAATTTGCCCAAACACTTTTTCTGCCCGCCGCGTAATATCGTCAAGGTTTCCAACCGGAGTGGGTATAATATAAAGTTTTGACATCCTTTCAGGATTACTTTGGCTAACAATTTACATGTATCTTCTCTGAACGAGGTTAGCAAACTTCTCTATGGTATCAGCGCTGCGTTGTCCGTCCCATTGAAATTCATGGGTAAGTTTATTCAAAAACTCAAATGCCTCATGAATAGAAGGAAATTGATTGAGCCTTTCAACTGCCTCATTATATGATTTCAGGTCACCATTGAACAACTCATTGATAAAAAGGAATTTCTCATTAACCCCAATAGCATCTTTAATGCTTTTCACCGGCTTATACTGCATGCGGGCTCCAATACTTTTATCTTCCTTTATTTCAAGAAGACGCTCATATATGGAGCTTTTTTCATTTGAAAATTTTTCGGCTACAATGGTTGAATTTTGTTGCACCGGTTTAGCCGGAGTTTCTTCGGGTTCCACTTTTTCAGGTTTTGAAGCCACAATAGGTTTTTCAATATCAGGTTTTTCAGGTTGTTTTTCCTGATCTTTTACAACATTCTTCGCCTTTTCTTCAGCTGCAGGTTCAGGCTTTGTTTCTTTTTCCTGTTTAACAGGTTTTTCTTCTTTTAAAACATCCTTTACAGGCTCCTCATAAGCTTTTTGGGGAGCTTCCTTTGTCTTTCCGTGATCTCCTGAGATCACATGTGCTTCGGAAAGATTCCCGGCTTCTGATAACTTTCGCATTAACTCAAGCTCACTATAAAGAGATCTTACATCTTCCATGGCAAGGTCAATCTCAAGAAGGTTTCTACTACCCGATTGCCGTTCAATTAATTCAGTCCTTTTGATTATGTTTTCAAGCAGATTTACAATATTTTCTTTTGTTTGTGTTAAGCTCATATAGCGTTACAGGTTTTAATATCTGAAATAAAAAGCGATAAAAATGAATTCTTATTGTATCTGATGGTTTATCTTTGCATGGAAAAATTCATTTCCTGGTTTAAAAACGGAAATCAAACCCTGCAAAATTAGCAAAGAAAAACAATTACCCTTTCATGTTTCTTGAAAAAGATATTGATACATCAAAAGGTCGGGGCTGGATAGAGGTAATATGTGGAAGCATGTTCTCTGGCAAAACCGAAGAATTGATAAGAAGGCTCAAACGTGCCAAAATTGCACGCCAGCAGGTAGAGATATTCAAGCCGGCAATTGATGTGAGATACGACGAAGAAAAAGTAGTCTCGCATGATGCCAATGAAATCATGTCTACCCCTGTGCCTTCATCTTCCAATATCCTACTTCTGGCAAATAATGTGGATGTTGTGGGTATTGATGAAGCCCAGTTTTTTGATGCCGAACTCCCCAATGTATGTTCCCAACTTGCTAACCAGGGAATAAGGGTAATAGCAGCAGGACTTGATATGGATTTCATGGGCAAACCCTTCGGCCCCATCCCCAACTTGCTTGCCGTGGCAGAATACATTACAAAGGTACATGCCATATGCGTTAAGTGTGGCAGCCTTGCCCATTTTTCGCACCGCACCATAGTAAGCGAAAAACTTGTTGTGCTGGGTGAAAAGGAATCTTATGAGCCATTGTGCCGCTCTTGTTTCGAAAAAGAAACCGGAAAATAATCTACTATCCGTAAAATAGAATCTTCAGTCAAAAAGTCGAGAAAAAACATAGTCTTACCTGGTATTTAGGTGTATTACTTAAAACCTGAAAGACTCTTTTTCCTTTATTTGTCCTGTATTTAATTTAACCCACAAAAACAATTATTATGAAAAAAACAGGATTATTATTTTTAGCAATGAGTGCTATGCTGATTGTATTCAGCAGTTGCAGTAAAGACGGATTCGAAATCGAAGGTACTTGGAATATAGATAAAGTTGAAACCTACATGGGAGGTGAATTAATTGAAACTGATGAAAATGAAGGTACTGTAACTTTCAATTCTGACGGAACCGGTAGCTCCACCGATGATGGTGAGACAGATGAATTTAACTGGACACTGATTGATGATACACTGACACTCGTATTTGATGATGAAACAACCATTCTTAATTTAACTACCAAAACAGAAGACAAAATGGTAGGTGAGTTTGAACAAACATGGGAGGGAGTAACATTTAAAGTAGTTATTTCCATGACTAAACTATAAAACAACTTTTTTTAGAAAAATAAATTGGGGTTAATGTAAACCTCATACAATCAAAAAACCACCTTGTCATCGGCAAGGTGGTTTTTTGAAATTGAGCATTATTAATTATTTAACTCAGGGTTTAACACAGCATCAATAAGTTCTTTTGTATAGCTTTTCTTAGGATTTTTGTAAAGTTCATCTGCCTCTCCGCTTTCTACAATTTTTCCGTGTTGCATTACCATAATCCGGTCTGACATGAATTTTACTACTGAAAGGTCATGCGATATAAAAATATAGGTGAGATCAAATTCCCTTTTCAAATCATTCAGCAGGTTCAGCACCTGTGCCTGAACCGATACATCCAGTGCTGATACTGATTCGTCACAAATAATAAAGTCTGGTTGCAAAGCCAATGCTCTTGCAATACATATACGCTGACGCTGCCCCCCTGAAAATTCGTGGGGATAACGGTAATAATGTTTTTCTTCCAGACCTACCTTTATGAGCAAATCAATGATTGTCTTTTTCCGTTCAGTGTCATTCTTACCAATTCCATGAATACGCATGGGTTCAATCATGGCAATTCCTACCTGTATACCTGGCGTAAGTGAAGAATAAGGGTCCTGAAAAATGATCTGGATTCTTGGCCTTAGTTTTCTTAGTGCATCGCTTTTCAGTTTTGCCAGATCGGTTCCTTTGTAGACCACTTCTCCGGCAATCGGTTCAAACAATCGCAACAATGTGCGCCCCAGGGTGGTTTTCCCGCAACCCGATTCACCAACCAGCCCAAGGGTTTCGCCTTTATATACCCTTATACTCACATCATCTACGGCATGAAACCAATCTTTGGGTTTTCCCCAGAAATTTTTTCGGGTTACAAAGCCTGACTTCAAACTTTTTACCTCCAGCACAGGAGATTGAGAATAAATTTTGTCATGACGTTTAAGCCGTTCCTCGGGATCTTCTTCAATGGCAAGGAAGCCCTGTACACTATCACCGGATTTTTCGAAATCGGCTACCACAGGCAAATGATATGGCCTAACATGTATGCCGGGGCGACAGGCAACCAAACCTTTGGAATAGGGGTGCTGCGGATTTCTGAAAAGTTCTTTTACTTTTCCATTTTCCACAATTTCTCCTTTTCGCATAATGGCTGCCTGATCTGCAACTTCGTGGATTACACCCAGATCATGAGAAATAAACAAAACACTCATATTGTGCCGGATTTGCAATTCGCCGATAAGCTGCAGGATGTTTTTCTGTACAGTAACATCAAGAGCAGTAGTTGGCTCATCGGCAATAAGCATCAACGGATCGCAGGCAATGGCCATGGCAATCATTACCCTCTGGCGCTGGCCACCGGAAAGCTCATGAGGATATTTGCGGAAGGTTTTTCGTGGATCAGGGAGTTTTACTTCTTCAAACAACTGAAGAACCTTATTGCGGGCATCCTTTTCACCGGATTTTCTGTGCCAGAGAATACTTTCCATTACCTGCACGCCACATCGCTTTACCGGGTTAAGTGATGTCATAGGTTCCTGGAAGATCATGCCAATATAGTTTCCACGAATATGTTGCATCTTATTCTCCGATACCTTCAGAAGATCAATTTCTCCTTTTTCAGGATGCTGAAAAAGGATTTCACCGGTAGTTATCTTTGATGTGCGTCGGGGCAATAAACGCATTACCGACAATGCGGTAACAGACTTTCCGCTGCCCGACTCCCCCACCAAGCCAAGGGTTTCTCCTGCCTGTAAATCGAAGTTTACATGCTCAACAGCCTGAACAAATCCCTCATCGGTTTCAAAACCAATACTTAAATTGCGAATGCTCATTAAAGGAGATTTCTGCATTTTTTTCCTATTAGTAATGGTGCAAAACAAGACCGGAAGTCTGCAGCCCGGTTCACAACCCAACAAAGCTACAAACTTCCGGTATTATAATTTAATATTTTACATAAAACCCTAGCTGAAGCCTACTTAATAGGCTCACCGGGTTTGCGCCATCTTACATCATAATATCCCGGACGTTCTTCCACAGCGCGGCGAAGGTGATCTTCAGGGTAACCCACACCACTGGGCCATGGTCTTAAAGCATCCTCGGTACGAATATAACGGTCATTATATTTTGAAAAAATATGATATCCCAGTTCTCTCCACCGCTGAACGGTATATTCTGCATTGTTTACGCTGAAATCGGTAAGATATTCGTACATCATCTCCCTGTCGGTATCATAAAGGGATTTAGCTGCCATATCAACAGCTTTGGTCATTACATGCGAACGGTTTTCCACTTCCTGCTGCACTTCCTTGATATCTTCAATGATATAACTGTAAAGACCATAAGCATAGTTGGCCACCAGGTTGAATACCCAAAATGCCGAATCCCAGTCAAAATCTACAATATTACCGGTTGTAAGAGAAACAGGTGCTCTCTGCATACCCACATAAAGTGGCATATAGGCATTGGAGTAGGTATCATCAACACCATACCAGAAGATACCGCCGATGGGATCAGGAAGGAAATTTCTGGATTGAGAAATAAATGAGAACCCGGTTTGTGGTTGTGAAATTGTACGCGGCCAAGCATATTTTTGCTCATCCAGTTCAAAATAAAGGGGTCTCCAGCGATAAGGGTTGTTGTAGGGTCCGGCACTGTAACCTTCGGCTGTATAGAACGCAGAATCGTGGAAGTGATCGCGCACAAAACCGATCATGTTCTGTACCGTAACTTTACTGTCGGGTTTTACAAAAAGCGGATAAGGTTCAGCACCTTCCACACAACGCCAGTATTCGGCAGGAAAATCCTGTGAAGGAGCAGCATTGCGGAAAACACTCCACACACGACCTTCGCAAAGCAGCAAAGATTCGCAGGTAAGGGGATTGTATGCTTCCACAAAGTTGAATTCTTCTTTGGGACCGTTAAACCAGCCCATTTCGCGGGCAAAGTCAACAAGGTCGTCCGACCACATCCAGTTGTCAGTATCTTCCCAGTCAACGGTTCTGATACGCGCCTGGTTGGCATGAGCGGCAATGTAACCGTCAGGAACTCTTGCGGCAACCCAAACGGCACCTTCGCCATGCTCACCCTTGCCAATGAACTCCATGACCCATGCTTCATTTTTGTCGGCAATGGAAAAAGATTCGCCGGTGCTGTTGTAGCCATGGGCATCAACCAGTCCGGTCATCACCTGTATGGCTTCACGGGCGGTTTTAGAACGTTGCAGTGCAATGTACATCATAGCACCATAATCGATAAACCCATTTGGGGTATGCAGCTCAGAGCGGCCGGTAAAGGTGGTTTCACCTATGGCAACCTGGTGTTCGTTCATGTTACCTATTACGCGGTAAGTTTTACTTACCTGAGGAATTCTACCCAGCAAATGACCGTAATGCCAGCAAATGATATCAAGAGAATCACCTTCTTCATATTCATTTCCCGGATAATAATAAAGAGGGTCCATAAACCCACCTGCATCAGCAAGGTAGCTGATCATTACACTTCCATCGGCACTGGCGCCGGCGGAAACAAGTACATTGGTACAGGCATTGGTACGCGGGGTAAACAAACCCACAAGCATTACCAGAAAAATGATTTTGAAAAAATTGTTTTTTGTCATGTTAAGATTTTTATGGGAATTATTGAGTATTTAATTTAATATTTCGGAATTAGCTTCGCTGAGCTCACCTTTTGCTCAGTTCGTACTTCATATTTCAGATATGTTACTTAATAGGCTCACCCGGTTGTCTCCATCTTACATCAAAGTAGTTGGGGTTTTCATCTACAACCCTTTGCAGGTACCATTCGGGATATCCGATTCCTTGTGGCCAGGGCCTTAACACATCTTCATCACGAATATAGCGATCATTATATTTTGAAAAAATCTCCCTGCTAAAGTCCCTCCAGCGATTTACCACATATTCGGTATGGTTTACGCTGAAATCGGTAAGATAATCACGCATCATTTTCTTATCTGTTTCATATAGTTGCTGTGCAGCAATATCAACAGCATGTGTCATGGTAAAAGCACGGTTTTCCAGTTTTTTCTGTTCTGCCTGAATGTCGTCAATTACAATCCCATATTGTCCGTATGCATAATTGGCCAAAAGGTCAAACGTCCAGAATGCAGATTCCCACTCAAATTTGATGGGATTAGCGATAGATAATGATGGAGGTGCTTTGGTAATTCCTGTATAAAGCGGCATAAATACATTGGTATGATTATCATCAACACTGTACCAGCAAATACCGCCAATTTCATCGGGGAGCCAGTTGCGTGCCTGGGTAACGAATGAAAAAGCTGTCTGGGGTTGAGAAATAGGTCTCTCCCATGAATAAGTAATGGTATCTCCGTCCATTTCCAGATCAAAAACAACCGGTCGCCAACGGTAGGGATTATTATGGGGACCTGCAGCATACCCTTCTCCGGTGTAATAGGGCGTACCGTGGAAATGATCACGTATAAGACCAATCATTGCATCCACTGTTATTTTTTCATCGGGTTTGATAAACAAAGGATAAGGCTCTACACCTTCTACGCAACGCCAGTAATCAGCAGAAAAATTTTGCGATGGTGCAGCACGGTTATACACACTCCATACCCTGCTTTCGCATAGCAGCAGCGATGTAGGAGTTACCGGGTCATAGGCTTCACGAAAACTGAAATTACGGTTTCTGCCTTTATACCAGCCCATTTCTTTGGCAAAATCAACTACATCTTCGGCCCACATCCAATTGTCGGTATCTCTCCAGTTTACTTTTCTGATGCGCGACTGGTTAGCATGAGCAGCCATATATCCTTCAGGAACTCTTGCTGCAACCCACACAGCCCCCCGACCATGTTTACCTTTACCAATGAAATCCATGATCCATACTTCGTCTTTATCTGCAATGGAAAAAGTTTCACCGGTATCTCTGTATCCATAAGTTTTGGCAAGCTCATCCATAATCATGATGGCTTCTCTGGCTGAACCGGCCCGTTGTAAGGTGATCCATATTAAATTTCCATAATCAAAAACTCCCTCTCCATCATGTAATTCTCTGCGCCCGGTAAAAGTAGTTTCGGTTATGGCAACCTGTTTTTCATTCATATTACCTACAACACGATAAGTACGGGCAGCCTGGGCTATTCTGCCAAGGTAATCATCATCGCGGAAACCGAAGATATCAAGTGAATCTCCTTCTTTATATTCTCCGCCTTCATAGAAATACAATGGCTGGGCAAAACCGGCTACATCATAGGTCCAGCTGGTCATAACACTGCCATCAGCACTGGCTCCACGCGACACCAGCACATTGGTGCAGGCTCTGGCCTGTTCAACTGATCCGGCTAGCAATAGAATAATAAGCAATTGTAAATAAATAAAACTGTTTTTCTTCATGTTTTGATTTTTGATTGATTAGGTGTAAATAATCTGATTTAATGTATATGATGAAAACTTCAACCTTTTAGCGTGTAGCAATTAACAGTATTGCTCACGTTATTGAAGCTACAAAAATAACAAAATGAAGAAATCAGAATAATGTTATCCTTAATACAAACCTGTATTCGATTTATTTTTCAGGATAAACAATAATATTCCTGTTGCCAAACAGGCTTTTTCTATGCGAAAAATATTTTGACAGAATCTCACAATCAGTATTTAAAAAAAATGATTAGGTTTGTTAATGGAAGTACATCCCAAAAAAAAACCAACATGAATGATACAAGTGGATATCATAAATCGAAAAAATTCCTTAAGCTCCCCCGGATGCGCGAAAGTAAGGAGCAATTTAAAAAATTTATCAGAGAAAATCAGAAATATCCTGCTGCTGCGATTGAAAATAAAATTGAAGGCGATGTAATTATAAAGTACAAGATCACCGATAACGGTGATGTTTTTGACCCTTCAGTAATTAAAGGATTGGGGTATGGTTGTGATGAAGAGGCTGTAAGGCTGGTAAAAATGATTCGTTACAATGCCGTGAAAAACCGGGGAGTTAGGGTTACAGCCCATAGCAAAATTAAGATACCTTTCAGGCTTCCCAAAGAAAAGAAGCAACAGAAGATTAAGATGGTTTACACCCAAACTCCTGCTGCAAAAGAACCTGAAAAAAAGAAAAAGGAACAGGAAAAATCTCCATACCAAAAAACCTACAACTACACCATCAAATTTTAAATAACTTTGCAGCCTTTACATCCACTTGTTACTAAGAGTTATTATTGCTAACTTCACAACAAGAATATTTCAAAATCTTTTATTTCAACTCCGATTTCAAATGAAGTCTGTAAACATTCGAATCACCAAAGAGTTCCGTTTTGAGGCCGCCCATGCTTTATGGGGTTATGACGGAGCCTGCCGCAATATACACGGACACAGTTATCTTTTATATGTTACACTTATTGGTAAGCCCAATACTGACACCTCTCATCCCAAGTTCGGCATGGTGATGGATTTTTCGGTTTTAAAGAAAATCGTAAATGAAGCAGTAACCAATCCTTTCGATCACGCGCTTTTGGTTCGTAAAGGAACCCCACATGCCGAACTGGCTAAAAATTCAGAGCTGGTAGGCAAGATAATGGAAATGGATTACCAGCCTACCTGCGAAAATATGGTCCTGGATTTTGCTGAAAAGATTTCATCGCGATTGCCTGCCGAAGTAAAGTTATTCAGCCTGCGATTGCACGAAACCGCAACTTCATATGCCGAATGGTTTGCAGATGATAATATCTGATATTCTTATTCCACAGTAATATTCAATTCAGCAGCTATAACCGCCTCCCTGTCACCATAATCTACCACACCCAGAACAGAGTAATTACCCGGGTCAAGATTTTCGGGCAGGTTAAAATTCATTTTTCTGCTATGACCGGGCAGCGTTGTAAAAGCTCGTGCTTTCTCACGTATGGTTTCACCGGTTCGAAGGTTAGTAAGTTCAAGATAGGTAGCTACATCAATGATGGCTTCACCGGTGTTTTCCACATGCAGCATAAGTGTCCTTTTGCCCTCTTCATCTTTTCCGGAATCTTCAAAAGCAAGGATACGTGCATCTTTGTATGTAACACTGGGTGGTGTCTGGAAAACGTGAATTACAAACTGAAAAGTATGCATGATACCAAAGCCCATAGCATCTTCTCCCAACCCGGGAGCATCAGTTCTTTCCCTTGCCAGCTTTACCAGTGTGGTAGCCCAGATAACCCTTTCGGCATCGGGCGAATCAGGCAACTGAAGGATGATCTCTACATCGCGCGATTCACCTGCGGCCATTTCTACCAGTGATGGAGATGCACTCAACCAGCGACTGGCAGAATGTGGGTTCTCACCCGGATCGGCCAATTCTGTTTTTCCATCGGTACCCGGTGAAGAAAAATCAGCAAAGTTTACCGTAAAGGACTGTGGAGTATCGGAATTATTGGTTACTGTAATACGCCTTACCTGCGATTGCCCGGGCTCGGCGTTAAAATACAATCGCGATGGCGATACCGATGCACTTTGCCCGAAAGTAAATCCTGTGCCCAAAATTGCAAAAAATAAGATGGATAAGTTTCTTCTGATTGTATTCATACTGGTTTTGTTTTGTTTTATATTTAATATTTAAAAATTCTTATCGTTTTTACTGGTGTTACTCGGGTTCATCATTTTCCGGCCTTTGAATTCTTATCTGTCTGCCTCTTTCCCGTGCCACAAAACTGATATTCAACTCTTCATGCTCATGCATTATTTCTATGGGAATATCATTATGCTGCAGGTTAAAGTCGGCTCCAAATACATTTTCATTGATTGACAATGTATATTTGCCCCGGGGCAAATATAAGCTGTATTGTCCGCTTTCTGTAGTAAGCGTATTGAAGGTATCTCCTGCGTCATTGGTAGCGGTAACCCTTATTCCGCCAAGCGGAAAATATTCTGCCCGTGTAAACTGATCGCGTTCCAGGCTAATACTGCCCGAAACTTTGGCGCCACGATCAACTGATAGGTACATGGTTTGGTTCCTGTTAATCATCACTTCCCATGTGCGGGTTTCATGGCGTTTACCAGCGGCCCCAACAGGTACCATGGTAAGCAGGTAATTCCCCGGTGGAATATTCACAAAACCAGCCTTACCATCTTTTCCGGTAAGTGTTTCAAAGGTCTTTTGCCCACTCATTGCAAGAATACGGTCTTCGGTCATGGGTTCCAATTGCTGCAAGCGTATCCAAATGTCGGGGACTCCCGGGTCACCGATCTGGTAAGTACCTGTGCCACTGATATCCCTGTAAACCATTACGTTGTAATCATAATATCTGACTCCCGAAGCCGGTACATTCATATCCTTCCTGATGCTGAAACCAAACTCATACCGGCTTGAAGAATAAGCTGCACCTTCAAAACCCAGATCAGGAATGCCGATCATATCATCCTGGTCAACAGATAGTCCATAGTAGCGTCCGTATATACCAAAACGCAAACCGGGCTGGGGAAAATAAAACAGCTCGGGCCGCAATGATAAAGAATTCTGTTTGTTATAAGTGGTATAATTATAGATTGCCGACGCTTGAAAAAACAAACGTCCATCGGCAAAAGACTGATCAAAGTTCATGTTGGCACTGAAACGGTTGGCATTGCGACGATCTTCAGCAAACCGGCGAAGCTCATTATTATAATACGGACCAAAATAATACCGTACATTCAAAGAGTAATCAAAATACCTGATACTCATGCGCAATCTTGCCACAAAGAACGGATCAATATCCTGAAGTTCAGGCATTGCAGTATACCCGGCAAAAACACTGGAGAAAAAGCGAATATTGTACAGATCCTTTAGTCTGTAATCAAGCTCCATACCGGAGTTGTTATACACGATAAAAGGATCTTCACTGCGGGTATGCAGGGGTTGAAATGTTACATCAGACAGTTGTCCGCGGTATTGATAACCCAGCCTGTATAGCTGTCTTTTTCTGAAAAGCGACATTTCCCTGAGCTCACCCCGGAAATAAAAATCCGGGTCAGAAGTATATTGTGAAAAGCTTGCAAAGATATTATGGATTGTATTAAAGCGCCATGCCAACCTGGTGTTCAGGTTATCCATTCCTCTGCGTGCAATATGGGTTGGTGTGCTGCTTGACCATGAAACATTATAATTCAATCGGTCATAAGACCCATTGTAGTTGATCCTGTAACCAATACCCATGAGATCAAAAATACTGTCGGGGTTCCATCTATGCGTTTGCCGGCTTACCCCGGCCGAAATCCTGATAAATTGGTTTCGCAGGAATCGGTAGCTAACATGTCCGCCGGTAATTTCTTCTTCCGTTTTTTGAGTAAAATTTTCACGAACCTGCAACCAGGCTCCACCCCTGATTTCTCTTCCAAAATAATTGTATTCAACGCCCAGGGCATTAATATGCTTTTGCGAAGAAAACATGCCCGGGTTTCTCATGTATGCTACATCCAGTTGATGCTGTTCATAACGGCCGGTTATTCGGGCTCCTTCGCCACTAATACCGGCTCCTTCATTGTTCTGTGTAATATTTCCCAACTCCACTCCAAAGAATTTCGATTGAAAGTTCAGTTGCAGATACTGCCCCAGGAAGGCCTGCGGGTTCAGATAGTTACTCGAATAATTGGAAAGGAAATAATATGTAAAAGTAGTTTCAGGATTAAAAACATGACTACCATAAAGTGCAAAAGTACCGTATGAATTCTCCTGCATAATATCGTATGCATTGAATTCGGCCGTTAGGGGCATGGTAAGGCGTGTTGATGTATTTTCTATCCAGCGGTCTTCGAGTTTTTTGATCTCCACATTGGAGCCCCATGTTCTTGCCTGACTGTCACGTTCAGAAGCAATGGATGCTCTAAGCCTCATGCTTCTTCTGGTGGGTGGAAACAAAACCGATGCCATTTCAGACTCCTGTTCCATAAACCGCAGAAACACCCTTAATGTTGTGTCTTTTTGCGGATCAATAGGTAGTCTGAGGCTTTTGCCATCAAGTGGTTCACCTCTTTCATTGATCTGAAGCAAACCATCAGGAAGGTTTAGATTCAGATTAAGCACTTCTGCCAGATCCCCTTCATTCCTTATGTGGATTTTGAAAGAAGTGGTATCGGCATCAGCAGGCAATACAATACGATTGCGCTCAATGCGCGCCGACCACTCATATCGTAAAAGCGGAGTGATTACCCAGTCTATATTTACCAGCGGACTTCCAAAACGAAAAAGCGATATTCTTGCAATCTGGGATCGTTCGCTGCGAATTTGATGCGATGTAATTACTCTTACGGGGAAGAAAGCTGTATCACCGGCTTCCAGGGTAAAGTTTCTTCGGGTTGCACCCACCACACTCCAACCTGCCGGTTGATTAACTTCAAGAGTATATTCTGCACTTCGATTTGTTACGTTAACTACTCGTACCACATTGGAAACCAGATTGCCGGGCTTCACCTGCGACTGTCTATCTTGAAGACTAAGTGGCCCCTGCCCTGAATATTCCTGTTGGGAAAAAAGGTTCCAGGGGGCCATAAGCAAAATACAGCACACAAATATTGTTATGTTAAAAGTTCTACCCATTCACAATTTGCTTACAAATCTTCCACTATTACGTATTTGATCAGGAGATTATACAAACCCGGCTTCAGATCAAAACCAGGCACAACGCGCATATCTACATTAAAAAGATAACACTGTGGTTCGGTAAGATAACTACCGGGAGTATTGGTGCCTTGTCCGGGACAATTTACCGAAGGATCACCCGGGTTTTCAGAACCTATGATAAAGACAGGAGTGTTGATATCGGAAACAGGAAACCACCCGAACTGCTGCGAAGTATTAGCCGTATTGCGGAAGCGGAGTTCCAGCATTTCGGTAGTCGGTTCATTTCCATGGGTTGAATAGGCAGTAAGTTCATTCCAGTATCCCGGAGAATCGGTTTCGGCTCCAACGTAAAGATCCCAATTTACTCCATCAGCAATTATACGGAGGGATATGGCATTGGGAACAACTACACCGGTCTGGTATTTTTGAACGGTGTTGAAGACAAACTCCACATCGGGACTTTCTTTGAGCTCAAATGACAGTGACTGTGCAGAAACTATCAAATTACACGTAACAAACCCTGCAAGGAGCATAAAAACCTGCAATTGCCTTACTATACTTGTTGTTCTATAATTTTTCTTACCCTGACTTTCTTTGCCTGATATGGATCTCTCCATTACAACCTCCCTTGATATAGTTAATTATTCGGTTCAGTAATTCAGGTATACGCAGAATTATAAAAAAAGCTACCCCCGGAGGCAGCTTTTTTCAAAAAAATGCATTTTTCCCGGGGGTAGAATGATTTCTTATAAGTCCTCTACCAGTGAATAAACTACTTCGAGGTAATAATAACCGGCAGCGGCATAATCATCAACACCGGCCGGAGCTCCTATTGCTGCATCTATATCAAGTGCAGAATTGGGAAAAGTGGCCGGAATATCAGGAACCAGTCTCATATCCAAACGAAAACGGTGTGTTCCAGGGTTTGCCGCAGCAGTTCCTGGATCAAAAGATTCACCTGCAGCGGTACCAAACTGACCGGCAAGGAATTGAGTGTTATTTGTAGGAATACCTCCGCCTACTTCAGAGTTTTCAAGTCCTAAAATAGAAGTAAATGAATTTAAATTAACAGGCGCACTGCTGAGCACCGATGATTGAATTTCAAGAATTTCGGCAGGAAGTACCCCGCTGCCGTTAGTGGAATACTGTTCAACCTGAACCCAGTTATTGGTGCTTGCATAAGCAAAAAGGTCCCATGCCATGGTGGCATCCACCTCCAGTTGTACGGCATTGAAACGGGTGATACCGTTCATATACTCCTGAATGGTACTAAAAACAAAATCTACCTGTGGATTGGTAGTCATGGTGAGGTTAAGGATACCCCTGAGGTCCATGGTTACATAATTGTACTCTTCATCTGAAAGCTGTGCATAACTTTTAGTAGTAAAGCAGCCCAGCGCCAGGATTGCAACAAAAACAAATAAAAACTTTCTCATAGTTTAATAGATTTAAGTGTTAATAATGATAATTTTTTGTGCTTTTTACAGCACGGGTTAAAATAAATACAAGGAAAACATTCCTGTTATTTTCTTATGTAAAAAGATTGGATAAATCCGTGGCTAAAATAATTGAAAAGTATGCCCGTATTGTAGGTATATCACGGGTTTTAAAGAAATCTTATTTCAGTGTTTCTCTTAGTAAGAAATAATATTTCAATCCGATATATTATGACCAAATACGATAAAACACTGTAAATCAACAAAAAAGCCCGTCATATTCTGTTGAAGAATACAACGGGCTTTGGGTTACCTTGTGGTTTACTGTAAACCGTTTTATCTTTCCACTACTTCACCAACAATCCTAAATATAGATGTTGCCGGGTCGGCATTGGAAGTAACAGTAACTGTTCTGCTTATTCTATGAGCGCGTGGAGCAAGGCGAAACTCAACCTTGATGGAGCCTTCTTCACCTGGCATAATGGGTTCGCGTGTCCAGCTGTTTACCCGTGTGCCGCAACATGCTCTCACGTGCGACAATACCAGGGGCTCATTACCTTCATTGGTAAATTTAATGTCGAGCTTGGTTTCGGGCAGATCATCAAGATATACCGTTCCGTAATCGTAGCGATTAAGTTCCCATTTTAATTCGGGACCATCTTTTTTCTCCTGGGAAACTGCAACTCCCATTCCCATAAAAACAGCAAAAAAGAACCAAATAATATTTTTCATAATAAAGATTTTTTTATTTGATAAAAAACAGTTTTATGTGCAGCAATAAATCTGCCAAACATTTCATAATAATTTTTTAAAGAAATAAAATTATAAAAAAAGCTATAACATCATTTCCATCCTGGTTAATAATTAGATTATTTAACATATTTATCCTAAAATAGTCAGCCCCCAAAATGCATATTCCGGGGGCTGATTTTACTTTCAGATTAGATAAAGGATCAATGGCATTTATTGATGCAATCAATAATTTGTGCCAATGCATTTTCCTTCAGATAGTAAAAAGTTTTCTTTCCGCTGCGCCTGGAATCGAGAACACCCTTTGTTTTAAGGATATTCAGATGATGAGATGCTGATGCCTGTTCAATTTTTAAAGACTCGTATATTTCAGTAACATTCATTTGCTCTTTTCTTTCAAGCATATCAATGATGGCAATACGCATCGGGTGAGCAATGGCTCGCATTTTACTAGCAGCTTCTTCCAGTCTCTTCGAATCAAGTTTTGTTTGTGCCATAATGTAAAATTTTTAATTGGTACTCTCGTGAATATTTTGTCTTAACAAATATATAAATATATTTCACACGAACGTCTGTTTTGCTAAATATTTTTATCTAACAAATAGCTTTTTATCAGTTTTTTACAAGAATAATAGTCCGTTTTTTATAGCCTAAAAAGGCTATACAGAAACAATTGTTTAAAACTGATTGATTTTCAGGAAATTAATAAGCAGACATATATTAATATATCTCCTTATTAAAAAAAACGGACTACAAGGCTATCTTTTAGATTTACACACCCTGGCTGAAAAGAATTCGCGGTTCATCTGGGCGATAAATTCAACAGAAATTCCTTTGGGGCAGTCATATTCACAACCATAAGTATTTGAACAGAAGCCAAATCCCACTTCGTCCATTTTGGCCACCATTTTCTCCACTCTGTCTTTTGCTTCCACTTTTCCTTGTGGCAACATAGCCATTTGCGATACTTTGGCAGAAACAAACAACATAGCAGAAGAATTTTTACATGCAGCCACACAGGCACCACAGCCAATACAAACGGCAGCATCAAATGCTCTGTCGGATATTTTCTTGTTGATCGGGATGTTATTAGCTTCCTGTGCTGAGCCTGTATTGACATTCACAAATCCTCCTGCTCTTATAACCTTTTCAAAAGCCGACCGGTCAACCACCAGGTCTTTTATTACCGAAAAAGCTTTGCTTCTCCATGGTTCAATAACGATGGTAGAATTATCTTCAAACTCGCGCATGTGCAGTTCGCAGGTTGTGGTGTGTGTAACGGGGCCATGAGGCCTGCCGTTAATATACAACCCGCAGCTTCCGCAGATCCCTTCGCGGCAATCGTGTTCAAAATGTACCGGCTCGCCGCCCGATTCAATGATCTGCTGATTAAGATAGTCAAGCATTTGCAGAAAAGACATTTCTGCAGATACATTTTTGAGGGTATGATTTTCAAATTTACCCTTGGCTGAAGCGTTTTTCTGACGCCATATTTTTAGTTTAAACTCCATATGTTCGGTACTTAAGGTTATTTATAACTTCTTTCTTTCAGCTCAACATTTTCAAAAACCAGCGGCTCCTTGTGAAGGATCTCACTCTGGCGGTTTCCTTTGTATTCATAAGCCGAAACATGTGCATACTCGGCGTCATTGCGCTTTGCTTCACCCTGTTCTGTCTGATACTCTTCACGGAAATGGGCACCGCATGATTCATCTCTGTCAAGTGCATCCTGGCACATCAATCGTCCTACTTCAAAAAAGTCGGCAACCCTGATGGCTTTTTCCAGTTCCTGGTTGTACTCACCAGCCGTAGCAGGTACTTTTACTTCTTTCCAGAATTCATCCTCCAGCTGATCGATCATTTCAATCCCCTTTTGTAACCCTTCCTTGCTTCTTACCATTCCGCAATGATCCCAAAGAATTTTACCAAGTCTTTTATGGAAAGAAGTAACCGTTTGTTTTCCGTTAACAGCCATAAGCCGGTCAATTCTTTCTTTAGCAGCTTTTTCGGCTTTATCAAATTCTTCATGGTCTGTTTGTATGCGTGGTGTCCTGATTTCATCGGCAAGGTAGTCGCCAATGGTGTAAGGCAGGATAAAGTACCCATCTCCGGAGCACTGCATCAGGGAGCTGGCTCCCAGCCTGTTGGCTCCGTGATCAGAGAAATTACTTTCACCCACTGAATATAAACCCGGAATGGTAGTCATCAGGTTATAGTCTACCCATAATCCGCCCATGGTATAATGCCCTGCAGGATAAATCCGCATGGGCTCTTCATAAGGGTTGATTCCGGTTATTTTCATATACATTTCAAACAAGTTACCGTATTTATCTTCAATGCCTTTCTTGCCTTGTTTTTCAATGGCATCTTTGAAGTCAAGATAAACAGAAAGGCCTGAATCACCAACGCCATAACCTGCATCACAACGTTCTTTGGCAGCGCGAGATGCCACATCGCGGGGTACCAGGTTACCAAAGGCTGGATACCTTCTTTCAAGATAATAATCGCGTTCGGCTTCCGGAATTTGATTGGGATGCCGATTTTCATCTTTTTCTTTAGGTACCCATACCCTTCCGTCGTTTCTCAGTGATTCTGACATAAGTGTAAGTTTCGACTGATAATCGTTAAGTACAGGAATACTTGTAGGATGAATCTGAATAAAACTGGGGTTAGCAAACAATGCCCCTTTTCTATGAGCTGCCCAGGCTGCTGATGCATTGCTGCCAAGAGCGAGGGTAGACAAATAAAATACGGTGCCATACCCACCTGTTGCCAGTACCACAGCATGAGCCGAATGTCTTTCAAGTTCACCGGTTAACAGGTTACGTGTAATGATACCACGTGCTTTGCCATCAATAACGACCAAATCGAGCATATCGCGGCGTTCATACATTGTAACGGTTCCTTTGGCAATCTGCCTGCTCAAAGATGAATATGTACCCAGCAAACACTGCTGCCCTGTTTGTCCTTTGGCATAGAAAGTGCGGGAAACCTGAACTCCACCGAAAGACCGGGTTTCAAGCATACCACCGTAATCCCTTGCGAAGGGCACACCATGTGCAGCAAAATGGTCAATTACATAATTGCTTACTTCAGCAGCCCTGTATACATTGGCTTCGCGTGCCCGGAAGTCGCCTCCCTTAATCATATCATGAAAGAGCCGGTAAACACTATCGCCATCATTTTTATAATTTTTGGCTGCATTTATTCCTCCCTGGGCAGCAACAGAGTGCGCCCGTCGGGGAGAATCCTGGAAACAAAAGACCTTTACATTGTACCCCAGCTCGCCAAGTGCACTGGCTGATGAAGCTCCGGAAAGACCTGTTCCCACTACTATAATATCAATTTTTTTCTTATTGGCAGGGTTTACCAGGCGTAATGAAGATTTATAATCACTCCATTTATCGGCTAGCGGCCCCTTAGGTATTTTGGAATCAAGCTTTATCATTGCTTAAAATTTTAGTATCCTGAATGAATTATTTATACAAAAACAAAAAGTACAGTGGGATGATGGAAAAACCAACGGCTATAACCACTGCATAGATGGTTCCCACAACTTTAATGGCAGGCATGTATTTGTCATGGTTTAAACCAAATGACTGAAATGCCGATTGGAAAGCGTGTTTCAGGTGAAAACCCAGGAACACAAATGAAACAATGTAAATGATGGCATAAACAGGGTTTTGGAGTGTTACAACAACCATGGGGAAAAAATCATGGCTCGATTCAGCCCCACCATAAACAGGGAAGAGGCCCAGTTTTACAAAGAAAAAGTTGTAAAGGTGAATCAGCAGAAAAATAAAAATGATAATTCCACTGTGGATCATGAACCTTGAAAAAGCCGATGTGTCTGATTTTAAAGCCACCTTGTATCCTACCGGCCGCGATTTTCTGTTATGAAGCTCAATGATTACACCAAGAATAATGTGAATAATAAAGCCTGCAAACAATACATACTCAACAATTTTAATTACCGGATTGGTGAGCAGAAATTCTACAGCCTGGTCGAACTTTTCTCCGCCGTCACCTGCCAGCAATAACAAATTGGTGGTCAGGTGCGATATCAGAAAAAGCATCAGAAAGGCACCGGCCGCAGCCATAACATATTTATGACTGAGGGAGGACAATCGAAATCCTTTTTTACTCATAGGGTGAAGATTTGAATTAGAAAATAACTTGTTTTAGTAACTTTTTGATCAAAATTTATGTAGGTTTGTATTTTATTGATAATGCAGGTTTTAAGCCATCAGGGGAGTTTTAACCCCTTTGGCTCATCATATGAAGAACTGTTTCTGGTTTTGGGTTTACATAATCGTGTGAAGGTTTTTCTGAATATAATACTTAACAAATGTAGATTTTCCGGCTATTATTTGCAAACAATTCGGTAATTTGAAATAATTATAAATAAAACATAAAAAAATCATATACTTATTAAAAACCATAAAATATGTTCAAAAAAGAAGTTTATAAGGAAAGAAGAAACCGTTTAAAGAAATCTGTAAAGGACGGGATCATACTTATATTGGGAAACTCTGATGTTCCGATGAATTATCCTTCCAATACCTACAAGTGGAGACAAGACAGCAATTTTCTTTATTTTTTCGGTCTTGACTACCAAGGTATGGCGGGTATTATTGATATTGATAATGATACGGAATATATATTCGGAAATGATGTAAGCATAGATGATATAGTATGGATGGGACCTCAACCCACAACCGCTGAACTTGCTGCACAGGTTGATGTTTCAAATACGTTGCCATTTTCGGGTTTGCGCGAAAAAATTGCAAAGGCCTTTGATTTGGGACGCAAAATCCATTTTTTGCCACCTTACAGGGCAGAGAACAAACTTTTGCTTGAAAATTTACTGGGAATAAATACTGCAGAACAAAAACAACTGGCATCGGTAGAATTGATAAAAGCCATAGTTGCGTTACGTTCCGTCAAGGATAATTATGAGATTGAAGAACTGGAAAAAGCCATGGAAACTGCCTGGCTTATGCATACCACTGCTATGAAAATGGCCCGCCCTGGTGTATATGAGCGGGAGGTAGCCGGAAGAATTGAAGGAATTGCTCTTGAATCAGGGGGTATGTTGTCATTCCCGGCCATAGTAACCAAACGTGGAGAAACCCTACACAACCACTACCACGGTAATAAACTCGAAAAGGGTGATCTTTTGCTGGTAGATGCAGGAACAGAAACCAGCCTTCATTATGCCACCGACCATACACGTACCAGTCCGGTAGGTGGAAAATTCACATCAAAACAAAAAGAAATCTATGAAATAGTTTTACAGGCACAGAAAAATGCAATCGAAGCCATTAAACCCGGTGTAACCAACAAAAGCGTTCATATGCTGGCAGCAAAAACACTGGCAGTCGGGCTCAAGAGCATCGGCCTTATGAAGGGCAATACAGAAGCCGCTGTTGAGCTGGGCGCACATGCCCTTTTCATGCCCCATGGACTTGGCCATATGATGGGGCTCGACGTGCATGATATGGAAGATTTGGGAGAAGATTTTGTAGGATACGATGATGAGGTGAAAAGGTCAGATATTTTTGGTACCGCGTTCCTCCGGCTTGGTCGCAAATACCAGCCCGGCTTTGTACTCACTGTTGAGCCGGGATGCTATTTTATTCCTGCACTTATCGAAAAATGGAAAAGTGAAAATAAGTTCACCGACTATATTAATTATGATAAAGTAGCTGAATATTTTGATTTTGGTGGAATCAGGATTGAGGATGATATTCTGGTTACCGATAACGGGCATAAATTGATGGGAAAACATATACCCAAAACGGTACAGGAAGTAGAGGATCTTATGGCTGATTAGAAAGTTACTTTAAATTCCATTTAGAATTAAGAAACCCCGTCAGTTGACGGGGTTCTTACCTTGGGGAGGCTGTTAATTCCATAAAAATGGAACAACTATTATTACAGTGTTGGGGTGTGCTTTACTATATAATCAGTTATTATTTTCCTTTATCGTTAACTGGATTTTCGGAACTTCATCACTCTCCAGTTTGGCAAATTCTATACCATGTTTTATACACCATGATTTGAAATCATCGCTATCGCCGTTGTTATTTTTAAAATCACTCATCAGATGCTCTTCAAGGCAGATGATATCCCTGCGATTTTTTAAAAGCTTTAAAACAAGTTCTCTGTAGGTCATAAAAAAGTATTAACAAATGGATTTTCCGGTTTTGTCAGCCTTCTTCTTTGCTGATCTGTAATGCCCTGAGCTGCCTTTGAATTTCTTTATAGCTCCTTATTAACTTTGAGATCAATTCGCATTCCCTGGTATTCAGCAGATATACTACTTCTTTATTGTTTTCAAGCTCTTTCAGGTATTCCAGTTCTTTATCCGATAGCATCATGATATTCTTCCTTTTGGTTAAACTGAGTTGTGTTGGTGTATGTGTTGTAGCAAAAATAATCTTCTGAAGCGCAATAGCGCCTAAAGATTTTACCTGTTTTTTTCAGGTAAAATGCATTGGTTTAAAAGTGCAAAACACTAAGGGTTTACCGAAAAGTAAAATTGAAAGACAAAACCCGGGCCTGAACTTGTTCAGTCTGGTTTATTTTAAGGAAAGTAGAGGAGTTAAAGTCTTTTTCTGATTTGTGCAGTTTCTTCTTCAAATCCTGGTTTCTCGAGCAAGGCAAACATATTTTTTTTATATGCTTCAACACCCGGCTGATCAAAAGGATTTATTTCCAGGATATAACCACTGATGGCACAGGCCATTTCAAAGAAATATACCAGTTCACCCAACACATTTTCATTGATGCGGGGCAAAACGATTTCTATATTGGGGACTTCACCATCCACATGTGCCAGCATAGTGCCGGTTTCTGCCATTTTATTTACATAGCTGAGTCGCTTTCCGGCAAGAAAATTTAATCCATCTAAGTTATCTTCGTCATACGGTATTTCCAGCGATTTTTCCGGCTGTTCAACTCTCACCACGGTTTCAAAAAGATTTCTCATTCCATCCTGAATATACTGACCCATGGAATGCAGATCGGTGGTGAAATTAACTCCTGCAGGGAAGATTCCCCTCTGGCCTTTTCCTTCACTCTCACCATACAATTGTTTCCACCATTCAGTAAAAAACAACATATTCGGAGTATAATTGGCCATTACCTCTGTGGTTTTCCCCTTGCGATAAAGAATATTCCTGACCACGGCATACAAAGCAGCGGGATTTTTGAACAAATCATCTTCCTTGGCAAGGTATTGCTGCATGGTTTGTGCTCCCTTAATGAAGGCACCTATATCAAAACCGGCAACAGCAATAGGTAATAAGCCAACCGGAGTAAGCACTGAATAGCGACCACCCACGTCATCGGGTATAACGTAAGTTTTGTATGACATTTTATCGGAGAGGGTCTTCAAGGCTCCTTTGGAAGCATCCGTAACAGCATATATCCTTTGCGATGCTTCTTCTTTCCCGTATTTTTCTTCCAGATGTTTCCTGAGTAAACGGAATGCTATTGCAGGCTCGGTGGTAGTCCCGGATTTGGAAATTACAATAACAGAATACTCTTTATCATCAAGAAAGTCGAGTAACTCGGCAGTATAATCTTCACCGATATTTTGCCCGGCATACACCACAAGCGGATTTTCCCCTTTGGTATGCTGCATCATGTAAAAATTATTGCTCAGGGCATCAATTATGGCCCGTGCTCCCAGGTAAGAACCTCCTATACCCACAACAACCGCAACCTGTGATTTTTTTCGTATTTGTTCGGCATCCTTCCTGATTCTCTCAATAAGATCTTCCGGAATATTACCGGGCAGATCAACCCAGCCAAGAAAATCACTACCTTCTCCCGTTTTTTTATATACCTTACGACGTTGCAGTTCCACTTCCGATTTGAAGAGCTTAATCTCATCCTTTCTGACAAAATCTTTCGTATTGTCGATCTTTACTTTTACCTGAACCATAATACAATGCTTGATTATTCGAGTTTACGGGCAATTTCAACTGTTTCAAATGCTTCAATAATGTCACCTACTTTAATATCGTTGAACTTATCCACATTCAAACCACATTCATATCCTGAAGAAACTTCTTTTACGTCATCCTTAAACCGCTTAAGTGAGCCGAGGAAGCCTGTATAAACCACAATCCCATCGCGTATAACACGAATATTCGAATTGCGGTGAATTTTACCGTCGAGCACCATACAACCTGCCACAGAACCCACTTTGGTGATTTTGAAAACTTCTCTTACTTCAAGATTGGCATTAATCTTCTCTTCAATTTCAGGTGCAAGCATACCTTCAATGGCCGATTTAATTTCATTGATAGCATTGTAAATTACAGAATACAACCTGATATCAATTTCTTCTGTTTCTGCCAGTTTCCGGGCAGCAAGAGACGGACGCACCTGAAAACCTACAATAACAGCATTGGATGCCGAAGCCAGCAGAACGTCACCTTCAGTGATAGACCCTACAGCTTTGTGGATGATATTAACCTGAACTTCTTCAGTTGAAAGCTTCAGCATTGAGTCGGCCAGTGCTTCAACGGAACCATCCACATCACCTTTTATAATGATGTTCAGCTCTTTGAAATCGCCTATAGCAATTCGGCGACCAATTTCATCGAGCGTAATATGTTTCTGAGTTCTGAGGCCCTGTTCTCTGATAAGCTGTTGACGTTTTGATGTAATAGCCTTTGCTTCACTTTCTTCATTTACCACGTGGAAGTTATCTCCTGCCTGGGGAGCCCCGTCGAGACCAAGCATTAGCACAGGAGTTGCCGGTCCGGCTTCGTTGATTTTCATGTTCCTTTCGTTGAACATGGCCTTAACACGACCATGCATGCTCCCTGCTACAACAATATCACCCATCCTGAGTGTTCCGTTTTGAACCAGTATGGTAGCCAGATATCCTCTTCCTTTATCAAGAGAAGATTCTATAACTGTACCCGTGGCACTGCGGTTTGGATTAGCTTTCAGGTCAAGTAGTTCGGCTTCAAGCAGAACCTTTTCGAGCAGTTTTTCAATATTTACTCCATTCTTGGCAGAAATTTCCTGGCTTTGATACTTACCACCCCAGTCTTCCACAAGGATATTTATATTAGCCAGTTCCTCCTTCACTTTTTCTACATTGGCATTGGGCTTATCAATTTTGTTGATAGCAATAACGATAGGAACTCCAGCCGCCTGGGCGTGATTGATAGCCTCAATGGTTTGGGGCATAACATTATCATCGGCCGCTACCACAATAATGGCAACATCTGTAACCTTAGCTCCACGGGCGCGCATGGCAGTAAATGCTTCATGACCAGGAGTATCCAGGAAGCTGATCATTTTACCATCGTCCATTTGCACTGAGTAAGCACCAATGTGCTGAGTAATGCCACCGGCCTCACCGGCAATTACATTTGCGTGTCTGATCTGGTCAAGTAACGATGTTTTACCATGGTCAACATGACCCATAACCGTAACAATGGGAGCTCTACCCCTAAGATCTTCAGGTTTGTCCTCTTCTTCTTCGATGGTTTCCTGGTCTTCGACACTAACAAAATGTGCTTCAAACCCAAATTCGTCAGCCACAATGGCGATGGTTTCGGCATCGAGGCGCTGGTTGATCGAAACAAACAGACCCAGGTTCATGCAGGTGGAAATTACTTCCGTAACGGGCACATCCATCAGGCTTGCCAGCTCATTGGCTGAAACAAATTCGGTAACTTCCAGAGTCTTCTGATCAGTTTCAGCCATTTCAGCATCCATTAACCTTTGTTTCTGCTGAAGATCTCTTTTCTGGCGGCGATGCTTGGCTCCTTTAGATTTACCGATACCACTAAGGCTTGCCAGTGTTTCGCGAATTTGTCTTGAAATTTCTTCATCACTCACCTCAGGTTTCGCAAAATCTTTTCTGGGAGCTTTTCTGCCTTTTGCAGCCTGCTGAGCTGCTTTGCCTTTTCTACCTGCTTGTTTTTGCTGTTCATCAGATTGTCCTTTTCTTTGGGCATCCTTTTCCTTACCGGCCACCTGGCCTTCCTGCGACTTTTCTTTACGAATGCGTTTACGCTTTCTCTTCTTTGGCTTTTCGGGGTCTGATGACGATGCAACCGGCTGCTTTTTTGATTTATCTTTAGCAGCAGGAAGATCAATTTTACCCAATACCGTTACTCCTTCAAGCTTTTTATATTCGGTTTTATGACGAGCCTTTTCATCTTGTTCAACAGCTGCCGGCTTTTCTTGAACCGGTTCATCGACCGGCTTTTCTTCAACAGGTTTTTCTTCAACCTTCTCGGCCGGTTTCTCGGCAGCTTTTTCTTCTTCTTTTGGTTTTTCTTCTTTGGCAGCTTTTTCCTTTACGTCTTTTTTCTTTTCCTTCTCAGCCTTATCTTCCAGATCTATTTTGCCCAAAACTTTAGGCCCTTTTGATGGAGTTTTCTTTGGCTTTTCTTCAGAAGTTTCAGCAGCAACATCTTTCTTTTCTTCCAGAGCAGTTTCTTTGGGCTTTTCTTCTTTGGGTTGTTCCTTTTCGGCTTCCTTTTTCTTTGCAGGCTTTCCTGAAAGTTTATCTGCATCAAGTTTACCAACTACCTTTGGACCTGTAACCGAAGGTTTTTCTTTAGGCTCGGCAGCAGGAGCTTCTTTCTCGCTCATCATAGATTTCATATCCTTAATGAAAAGCTCTTTTTCTTCGGCTTCCTCTTCTTCTTTTTCGGGTTCCTTTTCTTTAGCAGGAACTTTTTTCTCGTCATCCTGGGAACCAAGGCTTTCGCGGCGTGAAAAACTCAATCCGGTTTTTCTCACCTCATCTTTCAGGCTTTTTTCTTTCTGAAATTCTTTGGCAAGTATTTCGTAAGCTTCGGGCGAGATCTTTGTATTGGGATTGGGATCTACGGATATACCTTTCTTACCCAGAAAGTCTACAATGGTTGAAATACCAATGTTGAACTCCCTGGCAAGTTTACTTAATCTTAATACTTTGGTGCCCTCTGTCATACTGGAATTCTCGTTTACAAAAAATTTTTGAAACCTTTGAAAAATGTTTGCAAAGTTATATAATTTATTCAAATTCTGCTTTTAATATGCTTATTACATCCTTGATGGTTTCCTCTTCCAGGTCAACTCTTTTCACAAGATCTTCAAGACTCAGCTGAATGATACTTTTTGCTGTATCAAGACCCACAGCTTTGAACTCATCAATGATCCACTGTTCAATTTCATCAGCGAATTCCTGGATGTCGACATCTTCAGTATCCTGGTCTGTGTCGCGGTATACATCAATCTCATAACCGGTAAGTGTTCCTGCAAGTTTAATGTTGAATCCACCTTTACCAATAGCCAGTGAAACCTGGTCGGGTTTCAGATACACCTCTGCCCTCTTGGTTTCTTCTTCAATGTTGATAGAAGAGATCTTTGCAGGGCTCAGTGCCCTTGAAATATATAGGCTTGGGTTTTGGGTAAAATTGATCACATCAATGTTTTCATTGCGCAGCTCGCGCACAATACCGTGTATACGTGACCCTTTCATTCCCACACATGCTCCCACAGGGTCGATACGATCGTCATAAGATTCAACGGCAACCTTGGCTCTCTCGCCCGGTGCACGTACAATCTTTTTTATGGTGATCAATCCATCATGCACCTCGGGAACCTCCTGCTCAAATAACCGTTCCAGGAAAACATCGGAAGTACGTGAAAGAATGATCAACGGATTGTTGTTTTTTATTTCCACGCGGGCCACAACAGCTCTTACGGTATCTCCCTTGCGGAAGAAGTCAGATGGGATCTGCTCTGTTTTTGGCAGTATAAGCTCTATGCCTTCATCGTCAAGTGCAAGCAATTCTTTTTTCCATACCTGGTAAACCTCGGCTGTTATAAGGTCGCCGATACGCTCCTGGTATTTCTGGTAAATACTGTCCTTTTCCAGTTCCAGAATTTTTGATGCCAGGTTCTGGCGGATAGCAAGGATCTCTCTGCGGCCAAAGTCAGACATCCGCACCGGTTCAGAAACCTCTTCGCCAATCTCAAAATCGGGTTCAATTCGGATGGCTTCGGAATACTCAATTTCCTCATTGGTATCTTCTGCAGCACCGTCTTCAACAATAACACGGTTACGCCATACTTCAAGGTCTCCCTTGTCAATATTTACGATAATATCAAAATTATCGGCCGATCCGTATTTTTTCTGCAACATATTGCGGAATACGTCTTCAAGGATCAGCATCATGGTAGAGCGGTCAATGTTTTTAAACTCCTTGAATTCGGAGAACGACTCAACCAAATTAATGTTTTCCATCTGTAGGTATTGATTTAAAAATAGATTGTAGAATCTGTTAAATATTTATTTTTTTGTAGGTTTTTTAAAAGATACCTGCACCTTAACATCCGATACATCGTTGTATGAAAATTGTTGCACAGGGTCTTCATGTTCCTGCTGTTTCTTTTTTTTCTTCTTTGAGATTTCTTTTTCCGCCACAAAACCGGTTTCATGAGCTTCCAGCAGAGTTGCCCTTAGTTTTTTCCCTTCGACATCAGTAAACACAATGTCTCTTCCCACATTTTTCTTAAACTGCCTGGGCAAGAAAAGCGGGGTATCCACTCCTACCGAAGAAACTTCAAGCTCAAAGTCTTCTGCATCGCGATCGAGCTGCGATTCAATAAAACGGCTTATTTCTGCGCATCTGCTGATAGGTACACCCTCATCACCATCCAGAAAAACCATGATCTTGTTGCGGCCCGAAACTTTTACTTCCACCAGAAAGAGATCTGAATCCTTCAGGTGCTCATCAACTATTTTTATTATTCCGGCTTTATCGATCATAAATTATTATCTGGAAACCTTTAATCTTCTTTGTGCAAAAACTACTGCACAACCTTATATTAATGAAACAGGGGACTTAAAAGGCCCCCTGTACGTTATTGCCATTGCAAATTTCGCTGCAAAGTTACACAAAATCTGATACAATGCAAAAAATGTATTGAATTTTAGGAGATTATGCAGAATTTATGGGTTGATAAGTTTATAAGCTTAAATATTCAGATGTAATCGGTACACCCATCAACTTATAAACTTATCAACTTGTCTTCTATATCCCCTGCATATACAGATTATAGTAATGGTCAAAAATATCGCCTGATTGTTCTGCCAGTTCATCCTGATCATTAATTGTTGTAAGGTGGCTGATGCGCTGCATGATTGCAAGCGATTCCTGTTTATTGGATTCAACCATGTTGGCACGTCTTCCCCTGAATGAGAAGTAGTACCTGAGATTTTGCTCTTCCAGGTCAACCATTCTTGTAAAAATTTCATTTCCTTTTTCAAATGCTCCGGCATTGTAGTAAGCTTCGGCAATGAGCATGCTGAAATAGTTGTAGGGTACATTGTGCTCGGGCATCACTTCCATAGCTTTATCAAGAACTTCCACAGCCTTTTCAATTTGTCCTTCCCGAACGAGCTCGTTGGCAAGGCGCTGGAAGATATTGCGGAAACTTACAGTAAGCCTGATATTATCTTCATTAAGATAAACAGAAGGATCATACATATTGCCCCACTGGAACTTATTCATTATATTATCATACAGGATGCGGGTATTTACTCTGCCCGTCTGCCCGTCTCTGTTATCGGGAGTTTTGATGGGCACCAGCCTGTATGCCATCCCTTCAAGCTGGAAATATTCTTCCAGTCCAATATAGGCGTCTGACCCAGTAGTAATGGCATAATATACCGGGCGTTCCCAGTTATTTGTAGCCAGAAAATCCAGCATCATCAGGTTGTTTTTCTGCATACTGAAATCGGGATACTGCCACCTGATCTCATCTACTATCAGGTGAGCATCTTCGGGTGCTACGGTGCCATTAGCAACTACTTTGGCTGAATCAACGGGCAACCTGAAGTTACGTGTGGGCACGAAATTTTCCCGGGTTCTGCCAAAAGTCCGTTTATTATCATCGTTGCTGACAAAATTAATGATGCTCCTCAAATTCACATACTGACCTTCAAGGCGTGGATCTTCCATCACATATAACACATCGCGGGTTCCATCGCGGTACTGAAGCGGATGGAGTGAGAAGGGCACAGGATCGGCATCATAGGTTTTGCGGCGCATCATACCATCGATATACCAATCGGTATTAAGCAAACTTAGATTCACCACTTTTATATCGGTTCGTATACCTTCTACTTCCTGCGCATACCATAGCGGGAAGGTATCATTATCGCCCATAGTAAAAATTATGGCATTGGGAGCACAGGATTCAAGGTAATTGATGGCCACATCGCGGGTAGTATAACGACCCGAGCGATCGTGATTGTTCCAGTTTTCTTTGGCCATAATGGTGGGCACCAGCAAAATACACAGCAGGGTGGCCACCACTGCCGACATTTTACCTTTTAGCTTGCGCTGCAGGGTATCGGCAACAGCCAGCACTCCTAATCCCACCCATATGGAAAACGCATAAAAAGATCCTATGTAGGAGTAATCCCGCTCCCTGGGCTGGAAGGGTGTCTGGTTAAGGTAAATAATAATGGCTATACCTGTCATAAAGAACAGTAAACCCACTACCAGGGCGTCATTGGGTTTTCGCGATGCCTGGAACACCAGGCCTATTATTCCCAAAATAAAAGGTAACAAGAAATACTTGCTGTGGCCGGGGTTACCGGTAATGCTTTCAGGCAGGTTATCCTGCGGGCCGAGAAATACCGAGTCCAGTGGTTTGATACCGCTCATCCAGTTACCACGTGTGGGTTCTCCATGCCCCTGTAAATCGTTTTGCCTTCCGGAAAAATTCCACATGAGGTAACGCATATACATATGCCCCAGTTGATAAGAGAAAAAGAACCTGAGGTTTTCGGCAAAGGTGGGTTTGTTTATCACCTGTGTGCTTCCATCGCGTTGCTGCACGCGCAACGGCCGGCCTTCTACTCTTCCCCAGCTTTCATAGGCCCTCACATGCTGCGCCCGGCTACTGTGCATACGCGGGAAAATGGTTGTAAACTCCGGATTGTATACCGGTACTGTGCCGATACTCTCATTGGTAATTATATAACGCCCCTGTATGGTATCTCTGCGCCAAACGGGTTTGCCGTCTTCAATACTTTCGATCGGGGCATTATAATAGGGACCATACAGTAAAGGCCATGCGCCATATTGCTCACGACCCAGGTATGATTTCAATGCCAGTGCATTTTTCGGGGCATTTTCATTGATGGGCACATGGGCATTGGAACGGATCACCAGCATCATAAATGATGTATATCCTATCAGGATAAAAGTAAATGCAAGGATAATGGTATTGAACAGCACCCTTTTCTTTTTATGGGTATAATACAATCCGTAAGTGATCAGCGCAATGATCAAGAGAAAATAAAAAATGGTGCCGGTATGGAAAGGCAGTCCCAGGGTATTCACGAAAAACTTCTCGAACCACCAGTCAACCGTAAGCACACCGGGGATAAAAACACTCTGGATAAACCATAACAACCCCACAGCTACAATACTTGCTACGATAATTCCTTTACGGGTAGTTTCATACTTCTTGAAATAATACACAAACACAATGGCAGGAATGCCCAGCAGGTTGAGCATGTGCACCCCAATTGACAAACCAATTACAAAAGCGATTAACACCAGCCACTTCAACGAGTCGGGTTCATGTTCAGTGGCTTCCCATTTAAGTATTGACCAAAACACAAAAGCTGTAAGAAACAGAGAAGTGACATATACTTCTGCTTCCACTGCGGCAAACCAGAAAGAGTCGCTGAAGGTAAGTGTTAAACCACCCACGATTCCGGCACCCCATACAGCCCAGGTTTTGGAGCTACTGATATCGGGAGTAGCCTTAAGCAGGCGATGCCCAAGCATGCTAATGGTCCAGAAGAGGAACATAACGGTAAGTCCGCCTGCCACGGCCGACATGGCATTGATCCAGTATGCCACACGCGTTACATCGCCCAGGGCCAGCAGTGAAAACATGCGTGCCAACATCTGGTACAGCGGTGCCCCGGGTGGGTGTGCCACCTGTAGCTTAAAAGAAGTAGCAAGTCGTTCGCCTGCATCCCAGAAACTGGCTGTGGGCTCCAGTGTCATCATGAATACGGCAGTGGCCGTTAAAAACATCAGCCACCCGATAATGTTGTTGATCGGTTTATATGATTTCAGGTCCATGGAAAAAAGGATTGGTGATCATTGGGAAAAATTGCTTCTTTTTTTATATGGTAGTTTTTCGCCTGCGAAGATAAAAAGAAAAACAGGAAGTGAACGAGTATTTTAACAATCAATTACTATTAATACGCTTACACATGAGAAAGTTTGTTCATTATGAACACCTAAATAAAACTAAAACCGGGTCATATAATTGTATAATCGGAATATTTTAATAAAAATTTTGTCTGAAAAAAATATTTTATCTACTTTTGCAGTCCGTTACGAAAAACATTGACCGATGGTGTAACGGTAGCACTACAGTTTTTGGAGCTGTCTGTCCAGGTTCGAATCCTGGTCGGTCAACGCAAGGTAAAACCCCCGGATTAGATTCGGGGGTTTTTTGTTGGGGGAAGTTTTTATACGCACTAAAAAAACAATTAGCCAATTATTGGGTTTGTAGATAAAACCCAATCAAGAAAAATTGCATCAATGAACAACTCCAAAGAAAATGCATGGAACTTTACCAGCCTCTTCCTTTTCTTTGCATTGGTAGCCATTACAGGCTATTTTATGGAAGCCGGCAATATTGATATAAAAGATATAAGCACAACCGATCTGATCATCCTTACCCTTGCCATATACAGGGTGACCCGGGTTGTGGTATTTGAGAAGATATTCAAGTACTTCAGAGATTTTGTAAAAGCCAACAGCCGGGTTTACTTCATGCGTACACTTCAATCTATCA
>SLOJ01000112.1 GCA_007132585.1 Bacteroidales bacterium
ACTCTGATGAAGCCCTGGAAATACTGAAGCAGAAGAAAAACAGAATTATCTTAAAAATCAAGGATTTACCAAAACAGGAACGGCAGTTTCGTTCTGTTTTGAACGGAGTTTTGGCACAATCACCCAACTCAGCTGATACACAGCCTGATAAATGGGAGGTAGTAACCAATGTTCATCCGGACGATATAGTTACACAGGATCTTGTATTTGCCAATAAGCTGGTAAAGCATACGAAATCAAATGCAATTGTTCTGGCCGGAAACAAACAATTAATTGCGGCAGGCACCGGACAAACATCAAGGGTTGATGCCTTAAAACAAGCCATTGCCAAAGCACACGAGTTTGGTCATGACCTTAAAGGTGCTGTGATGGCTTCAGATGCATTCTTCCCCTTTGCCGACTCGGTTGAGATTGCGCATAAGGAGGGAATAAAAGCTGTAATACAACCCGGTGGATCGGTAAGGGATAAAGACAGTATCGATTTCTGCAATGAGAATAACATGATCATGGTCATGACAGGCATAAGACATTTTAAACATTAAAGTGAAAATTAGAAACAAAAAACCAAAAGTTAAAAACGAAAAACTTTAAACAATCAACTATAAACTATAAACTATAACACCATATGGGCCTATTTTCCTTTTTAACCAAAGAAATTGCCATTGACCTGGGAACTGCCAATACCATTATAATACATAATGATAAGGTTGTAGTGGAAGAACCTTCCATTGTGGCTATTGAAAGAACAAGCAACAAAGTGATTGCGGTGGGTCGCAAAGCGATGATGATGCACGGCAAAACCCACGAAAATATTAAAACGCTGCGCCCTTTGCGCGACGGGGTTATTGCCGATTTTCAGGCTGCCGAAGCCATGATCAGGGCAATGATAAAAATGACGGATAACAAAAAACCATTCTTTCCTCCTTCATTGAAAATGGTAATTTGTATTCCTTCAGGCATTACTGAGGTTGAGGAAAGGGCGGTAAGAGATTCGTGCGAGCAAGCCGGAGCGAAGGAAGTAAGGCTTATTCATGAGCCTATGGCCGCTGCCATAGGTATCGGTATAGATGTGTTGGAGCCCACAGGAAATATTGTTATTGATATTGGTGGCGGTACAAGCGAAATTGCCGTGGTAGCCCTCGGGGGCATTGTTTGCAATAAATCTATACGCATTGCCGGTGATGACTTTAACTACGATATTGAGGAGTACATGCGTAAGCAACATAACATACTTATTGGTGAGCGTACATCTGAGCGTATAAAAATTGAAGTGGGTTCTGCCACAACAGAACTGGATAATCCCCCTTCTGATATTGCTGTGCACGGACGCGATATGATGACAGGTATTCCCAAAGAGATCATTGTCAGTTATACTGAAATTGCACAATGCCTTGACAAATCCATTACCAAAATTGAAGCTGCAGTATTGAATGCCCTTGAAATGACACCACCTGAACTGGCAGCTGACATTTACCGTACCGGTGTTTATATGGCCGGTGGTGGAGCACTACTCAGAGGACTCGATAAACGAATTTCAGCCAAAACCAGGCTACCCGTTCATTTGGCTGAAGATCCGTTAAGAGCTGTGGCCAGGGGTACAGGTATTGCTCTGAAGAACTTTGACAAATTCCCGTTCCTGATCAAGTAAAGGTTCAGGAAAAAGCTATCTGCCGGTTAGTTCTTTAAAACCCGGAAAGTATTATATATGCGCAATTTATTCAATTTCATAACAAGGCATTATTTCTTTTTCCTGTTTGCCCTGCTTCAGGTTATTTCTGTAATGCTGATTGTACAAAACAATACTTATCACCGGTCTTTTTTCATAAACTCATCCAACTTAATTGCCGGTAATATTTATAATATCAGGGAAAATATTACTCAGTACTTTTCGCTAAAGGCAGTTAATGAGCAGTTACTGGAAGAGAATACCCGGCTCAGGAACCAGTTGCCGGGTAATTATCTGAAAACAGATCAAAACATTTTTACTTTTCGCGATACTTTGCACCTGCGACAATTCAGGTATATTAATGCCCGCATCATAAACAATTCTGTAAGAAACAGAAACAACCACATAACGATTGATAAAGGCCGCCTTCATGGTATCCAGCCTGATATGGGTGTAATCGGGCCCATGGGAGTAGTTGGTATTGTTAAGGATGTATCACCCAACTTCTCTTCAATTATATCACTGTTGCATTCTGATATGCAGATCAGTGCAAAAATTGAAAAGAACAATCACCTGGGCACCATTATCTGGGAAGGTTTTGATCACCGGAAAGTAAGTATGTTATATATACCACCCCACGTGCAACTGGAAAGGGGTGATACTATTATTACCAGTGGTTTTTCTCAATTATTTCCTGAGGGTATTCCCATTGGCGTAATTGATGAATTTGAAATACGAAGAGGTGATAACTTTTATACCATTTCAGTTGAACTGTTTATGGACTTCAATAATTTACAATTCGTACAGGTTGTTCAGCATATTTTCCGCGAAGAACTGGAGGAAGTGGAAAACCGTTAAACTTTTATGTAAGCGCAAATTATAAGAAACAGATGGATTTTAAAGAAATCAGACATATTGCACGGTTCCTGATCATTATCGGTATCCAGGTTTTGATTCTTAATCAGATTCGTTTCAGCGGATTTATTACCCCCTACCTCTATCCGCTGTTTATCCTTCTGCTGCCTTTTAACACCAAAGGTTATACCCTTTTGCTTACAGCATTTTTCACAGGACTTGTGGTTGACATGTTTTCCGATTCGCTGGGCATGCATGCATCAGCAACTGTATTAATGGCATTTCTTCGTCCATGGGTGATAGGGAGTATTACCATAAAAACGGAATTTGAACCCGATGTTGAACCGCGCTTAAATGTTATGGGAGCAGGATGGGTATTTATTTATACCCTTATCATGATTTTTATACATCACCTTTCGCTGTTTTTGCTTGAAATATTCAGATTTTCAGGATTTGGAGAAACCCTGCTCCGTACCATCCTGAGTACCGCCTTTTCCGTTTTGATCATTATGATTGCACATTTATTGCTGGGCAGCCAGAAAAGAACAAGAGCTTTGTGATGTTTTAACAAATCTCTGAAAAACAGGCTTCTCCCTTAAATATTTCTATGTTTGGGGTTAAAAATTCTTAAATGTAAAACGGCTGCCGGGGTTATGGGTTATCTTTGCAATTGCTTAATCAAATCCCGACGAATGAAAAAATCAGGATTATATAGTATTTCTTTTCTCCTTTCTTTGATCTGGACAGGTTGTGGAACCAAAACAGAAACATCCGATAAAGGGCTGGTTGTTTCCGGGCAAATCCAAAACGCTGCAGATACTATGCTTTTATTCGAAGAATTAACTCCCACTGAGTTGATCCCGATCGACACCATTTTTACTTCAGATGACGGTTCTTTTCACTATACCATTGACATTAATGAAGCCGGCTTTTACAGAATAACAGCAAATCCTGCAAATTTTATTACCCTTTCAACAGAACCGGGAGAAGAAATAAAAGTTATTGCAGATATTGAGGATTTACCTTCCACATATTCAGTAAGCGGATCGCCGGGGTCAGAGATATTACACAACCTGAGCCAGGTAAAAGCCGAAGGTATGATGAAAGCTGATTCGCTTCGTAAAATATACAGAGAACACAGAGGCACACCTGAATTCCCTGAAATCCGCGAAGAACTCAGGGCCGAATACAGAGAAATAAAAAACCGGCAGCGTGAGTATGTTATAAACATTATAGAAAATAATATAACATCATTGGCATCTGTTCTTGCTTTATATCAATACTTTGAAAATAACATTCTGTTAAATGAGAATGATCATTTTGAATATTTTGAGAAGCTCAGCAGCTCATTATGCGATGTTTATCCTACAAACAAACATGTGATTGATCTGAAGAAACGCGTTCATGATCATAAAAGAAAAGAACAGCAGCGCCTCGAGAATGAAAAAAATCTTGCCGCAGGAAATCCTGCTCCCGAAATTGTTTTGCCCGATCCGCAGGGAAACCGTGTATCCTTGTCATCGCTTAGAGGCAATGTTGTGCTTATTGATTTCTGGGCAGCATGGTGTCCGCCCTGCCGGAAAGCCAATGTTATACTGGGTGAGTTGTATGAAAAATACCACCATAAAGGATTTGAAATATATGGAGTATCACTTGACCGCACGCGCGAGCAATGGATCAGTGCAATAGAAAATGATAATATTACATGGCACCAGGTAAGTGATCTCAGATTCATGAACTCACCGGTAGTAGCCCTCTATAATATACTGGAAATACCGCATGCAGTGCTTATTGACCGTGAAGGCAATATCATTGCAAGGAACTTTTCAGTTGATGAACTCGAAGATCTGCTCATTGCCAATCTTTAATTGAAAAATTTTTAACCTCCTTTAAAAAAACCGGAGAATGATATAAATCATATCTCCGGTATTTTATTTTGAACAGGTAATTTGATTTACCATAAGTTCACTACCGAAAAAGCGTTCCTTTCAATTTTCGAATAATAGTCTTTGGGATGTTGCCACGAAACACCAGGTGCTTTCTCGCTCATCCATGCCATTTTTTTCTTTTTGATATCAAAAATTCTTACGCCGTTATAGCTCATTATGGGTGGATGATAAAAATGAGCTGTAACCAAAGGTTTGGATGGAGAAGGATTTTGAATATGATGAATACCATTCAGCGGTTCGAAGATCACCTCCCCCTTTCTGTAATTTTTCGGTGGATGGCAAGAAAGTTTTTTTTCTTCTTCTTCAAAAACAAAAGATGTTTCCGTAAGAAGACCCTTCAATACAGCTATATAACCCCAAAAATTATTATGCTGATGCACAGGTAGCTGATGCTGAGAAGGCCAGATATTTAAAAACACCCGAAGGGGAGATTTCATTATAAAAATCCGGGAATAATTCTCAAAACTCACATCATTTAAGTATGAATAATAATCCACTTGTGCAAAATCAATGGTATTCAGTGTGGTTTTAAGAATATTGGGTTCAATCTTATCGGGGTCAAGTTTTTTCAGTTTTTCAAGTACTTTTTCCATAGCTTTTATTTTTTCTTTCCTGGTTTATATTGTTTTCTCCTTTGTTTTGATTATCAGGCTTCTAACATAAAATTAAAAAGCATCAGACAGCTTTTATCCGGGGAGTTAAAGATAACAAAATTTGAGAAGCCTGCAATCATAAGTGTTTAACCTTGTGTAAAAAGATAATCGCATAATACTCAGTATTTATATCTTTGCAAAAAAACATCTTGGAGAAAAAACAACACATATATTTTGTTTCAGATGCCCATCTTGGCATTCCTGATCACAAATCAAGCCTTTACCGTGAAAAGCTTCTGGTAAGCTGGCTGGATAAGGTAAAACAGGATGCAGATGAAATATACCTTTTAGGAGACATTTTTGATTTCTGGTTCGAATATAAGACCGTTATCCCGAAGGGCTACGCACGATTACTGGGTAAAATTGCAGAAATAACGGATATAGGTACTCCGGTGCATTATTTCACCGGAAACCATGACATGTGGATTTTCACCTACTTTGAAAAGGAGCTTGGCGTTGTAATGCATCACCAACCCCAGGAAAGAGAAATTAACGGAAAATTATTCTTCATTGCCCATGGTGATGGACTGGGCCCGGCTGATCATGGTTATAAGTTTCTTAAAAAGGTTTTTTCCAGCCGTGTCAGCCAGAAATTGTTTTCATGGCTGCACCCGGGCTTTGGCACCAGTCTGGCTCTGTATTTTTCAAAGAAAAGCAGATTGGCCAATGGTGCAAAAGATGAAGTATTTATGGGAGAAGAAAATGAAAGGCTGATCAGTTTCTGTAAAGACATGATAAAAGTAAAACCTTACAATTACTTTATATTCGGGCACAGACACCTTCCATTGGATATTGAAATTGGCCGCCAGGCCAGGTATATTAACACCGGAGACTGGGTAAAGTCTTTCAGTTATGCGGTTTTTAACGGGGAAGATCTGGAGCTAAAATATTTCTCACCGGACAATAAATAACATATTTCGTATAATTAATACAGTATTATTCTTATTTTCTTTCCACGAACATAACCTTTTTACTGCTAATAACGTATAACCTTGTGATTTTTACATACAAAAACAAGGTACATATGAATCGGCAGTGTTCCAAAATTAGTAAATGTAATCTGTTCAGGGGAAAACTTACGCTACAGGAAGATTCAATAATCAGGTACAAATGCTACTTCTGCCTGGGTGATGAATCACGTTGGAGTAAATGCAGGCGTTATCAGGTTATGAATGAACTGGGCTTTTGCCCTGATTTTGTAATGCCTAACTCGCTTTTATCATCCGAACAGATACTTCGCCGTATGAGGCAGCCAATCAGTGTGAGCCAGGGTTATTAAAGGATCTCTGCCACCACAAAAGTACTGCCACCCACAAAAATAAGATCATCTTCGGCAGCCTTGTTTTTAGCCTGCAGAAGAGCATCTTTCACACTTTCAAATTTTTCTCCGGTAAAACCCAGTTCCAGGGCTTTGTTATGCAGAACATCAACATCCAGTCCACGCGGAACATCAGGCCTGCAAAAATAGTATCGGGTGTTTTCAGCAGGAAGCAACTTCAATATTCCTGAAACATCTTTATCATTCATCATACCCAGGACGAAATGCAG
>SLOJ01000183.1 GCA_007132585.1 Bacteroidales bacterium
AGCGCAAAACCGACGCCCGACATGAAATATGCCGATGCACTGGTGCTTGCTATGAAAAAGGAAAAGGCTGCTTTTAAATTATACACAAATCTGGCGCAAAGAACCGATAACCAGGAAATTAAAAAGGTATTTCAGAATCTTGCCTTTGAAGAGTCGAAACACAAACTAAGATTTGAACTCGAATACGATGAATTTGTAATGCGTGAAAACTAAAAAGAAAGCCGGGTAGGTTTACCCGGCTTTCTTTTTAATGTAAAAAAATTTAATCTCTTGTTTTTATTGTACATCCAATAGCCCTTGTTACAGTGGGGTCAGGAGTTTCATCACGCTTCACGGCATGAATAGCATTGGCCAGAAAACGCTCTTCTACGGCATCTGCATCTCTGAAATTATCATCAATGGAGCCAATGTAGGCTACTCTCAGGTCATCCCCATCTCTTTCCAAAAGAAAAACATGAGGTGTACGCGTTGCTCCGAATTTCGGGTAAACAGTTTGATCGGCATCAATAACATAATGAAATGGGAAATTCTTTTCTTCTGCCCTGACTTTCATATTTGTGAAAGAGTCTCTGGGTTCGGCAATTGTGTCATTGGGATTAATGGCAATTACCGGAAAACCCTGTGGGGCAAACTCTTTGTGAAGTTCAATCATACGATCTTCATATGCAACAACATATGGGCAGTGATTGCATGAGAAAATAATAATGAATCCTTCTGTGTCGGGAAAATCAGCCATCGAAACATAGCGTCCATCAACATTTTTAAGACGGAAATCTTCCACCTTATCGCCAATATCATAGCCTTGTGCCATGGTTGCTACAGCAAATAGCATTAAACTAAATATTATTCCTGATTTTTTCATTTTTCAAAGGGTTTTGGTTTACAATCAATTTATTTTAAAAGGGGAATAATTATTCCTTCAAGTTCTTCAAAATTAAATTCTCTTTCGTAAAATTTTCTGAACTCGTTATTATAAACGAGCGTCGCCGGTATTGATCCTGTCCATTTTTCACTTACTTCCGGGATCCACCGATTTGAGCGTGGGTCATCAAGCAAAACAACCTGTGCTTTCATATTCATCCTTTCAATGAAAGGTAAAACCCGGTTATCGATATGTGCAGGAAAATCAAGACTAACAAATAATACCTTTACTTTATCGGTTTTGTATTTATCGTATATTTTTTCAAAATCGGGAATCTCTTTTACACACGGGGCACACCATGTAGCCCAGAAATTGATTACATATAGTGAATCAGTTTCCTTGTAGAGCCAGTGTTCAAATTCTTCGAAGGTATAAATAGTTAAATCACCGGTTTTTGAACCATTTACATTTGAAGAGAGAAAGCTACTGGTAGCAAAAAGCAATATCCACAAAATCTTTATTTTCATAAATAATCGCGTTTAATTTATGTAAAAATAAAAAAATATAACATAAATTGCAGGAAATGTATCACAAAGTATCTTAACGACGAATTATTTCCTGTTGAATTTAAACAAATGAATAACATCACTGTTTGCAAATGGTTCTTAGGATAAAGCAAATTATTGTTTTTTAACATCCGGCTTTTTACCAGTAAAAAAGGCCATCTTCTTGCGAAAATGGCCTAATATAATTCATTGCAAATAAATTACTTAGCAAAAGCCACAGACCTGGTTTCACGGATCACAGTTATTTTTATTTGTCCGGGATAGGTCATTTCAGTTTGAATCTTTTTCGAAAGATCGTATGAAATTTCTTCAGCTTCCTTATCGGTAATTTTGTCACTTCCCACAATAACTCTGAGTTCACGACCTGCTTGTATGGCATAAGTTTTTACTACACCGGGATAGGAAAGTGCAAGCTCTTCCAAGTCATTCAAACGCTTGATATAGGCTTCAACAACCTCTCTCCTGGCACCTGGTCTGGCTCCTGATATGGCATCACAAACCTGGATGATAGGTGAAATAAGATTATCCATCTCAACTTCCTCATGGTGAGAACCAATAGCATTACAAATTTCAGGTTTTTCTTTGTATTTTTCAGCCAGTTTCATTCCAAGGATAGCGTGTGGCAGATCAGGTTCATTATCCGGTACCTTTCCAATATCATGTAACAAGGCAGCTCTTTTGGCCAGTTTTGGGTTTAACCCTAACTCAGAAGCCATTGTAGCTGCAAGATTCGCAACTTCTTTGGAGTGTTGCAGAAGATTTTGTCCGTAAGATGAGCGATATTTCATTTTACCCACCAAACGAATCAATTCATGGTGCATGCCATGAATACCCAGGTCTATTGTGGTTCGTTTTCCAATTTCTATAATCTCCTGGTCAATTTGTTTTTGGGTTTTGGCAACCACCTCTTCGATACGTGCGGGGTGAATTCGGCCGTCGGTGACGAGCTTATGCAGTGAGAGTCTTGCTATTTCACGTCTTACGGGATCAAATCCACTAAGAATAATGGCTTCAGGAGTGTCATCAACGATGATCTCAACCCCGGTTGCTGCTTCAAGAGCCCTGATATTACGACCTTCACGGCCAATTACCCGACCTTTAATTTCGTCATTTTCAATGGGAAAAACTGATACAGAATTTTCAATAGCAACTTCTGTTGCGGTTCGCTGAATAGACTGAACCACAATTTTCCGTGCTTCTTTGGTGGCACTTATGCGTGCTTCCTCCATAATGTCTTTGATGTAGGTCTGGGCATCAGATTGTGCCTCATCTTTGAGTGTTTCAATCAGTTGAGCTTTGGCTTCATCAGCCGATAATCCACTGATTGATTCAAGTTGTTCAAGTTGTTGTTTGTGGCTTCTGTCAAGATCAGCCTGCTTCTTTGTAACAATTTCCAGTTGCTGACTTAAGTTATCTTTAATAAGAGCAACCTCATTCTGTTTACGACCCAGCTCCTCCATTTTTTGTGAGAGCGTGGATTCTTTTTGCTTCAGGCTATTTTCATTTGCAGCGATCTGGCTGTTTTTATCTGAAACATATTTTTCATGTTCCGTTTTAAGCTGCAGAAATTTCTCCTTTGCCTGAAGAATTTTCTCTTTTTTTATTACTTCGGCTTCTGTTTTGGCATCTTTCAATACCTGGCGGCTTTTCTTTTCAAGGGCCCTGCGCAGGAAGGTTACTGAAGCAGTAATACCCAGGCCGGCTGAAACCAAAGCGATAATTACAATAGTGAGTATATCCATTTTAGTTTTATATTTTATAATAATTAATGATAAAAAAAACCCGCAATTAATTCAGAGGTTTATATGAAACCCCAATTATACATGGTTGAGGAGGCCAAAAAACATCAAACTTCCACTGATCGCCGAAGCGATTTTACCATGACGAATCATAGTAAATGAGGCCTGTTTTTAATTCTCTGAGCTTATCCCCAAAGGTTTTTAATGTTGAGTTTCAAAAACGTGTATTGAATTAATGCGGGTATAGCAAAATATTTTTCAAAGAACGATTTTCATTTTTTCAGATAGTCATCCAGCATTTTTTCCATTTCTGCAAGCTTACCGCCAAGCACTTGCTGGTATTTATTTGATTCTTCGGATCTTACAACATCTACAGCAAATTGCAGCACAACCATGGCCAGCAAGTCCTGTTTATCTCTAAAGGCAAAATGGTTTGCATATTCTTTTATCTTTTCATTAATAAGTTCTCCTGCCTTTCTGAATTCTATTTCTTCTGTTTCACTGTTGACCTTAAGCCTATAGGGCCTGTCAGCAATTAAAACCGATATATGTTGTCCTTTCATCAATAATCAATTGCGGCTATCTGTTTAATAGTGCGTAGCACTTTTCTATTTCCCGCAGCAGTTCGTTAATTTGATGACGGGCTTGCAAATTATCCTTACCCGTCAGAACTTTGGAAACTTTCAGCTTATTCATCTGATCCTCAAGTTGATTAATTTTTGCAGTAAGCTGCCGGTTCTTATCTTCCAGCAAAGACCTTTCATTTCTCAAATCCTGGTTCTCTGCGCTTAGCTGCTGATTGCGAAAGATCAGTTTTTTAATCTTATTTTCAATCCCTTCAACAACCAGAGGCAAAATTTCCATTACTTTTCAGATATTAGCCTAGTTTCTTTTACAAAAGTAATATTTTTCACTGAAAGTAATAATAATTTTTGAATTTTGAAGACCTTATCTGCAAACATTTTAACGATGCATTTTAATAATTTATGATAAATTTTTATATTTATGTAAGTATTCAGTAATTCTCTTGATTTATTTTTATAAAACCTTATGAAAGAAGAATTCGTCCATTTCCTGTGGAAATATCGTCTTTTTAACACCACAGAGCTCATAACAAGCTCTGGATCAGTGCTTCAAATACTTGACCCGGGAACTTTAAACTCAGATTCCGGTCCTGATTTTTCAGCAGCCCGTATTAAAATCGATAATACAACTTGGGCGGGTAATATTGAAATACATACCAAAAGCAGCGACTGGTATAAACATGGTCATCAGAATGATGATGCCTACAGTAATATCATTCTTCATGTGGTAATGCATCATGATAAAGAAATTACTGATAAAGCAGGTAATGAAATACCTGTATTTGAAGTAAGGCGATTTTTTAACAGTGCATTATTAAGCAAGTATGAGAAAATTATCAGTTCAAGGTCATGGATACCATGTGCTGCATTTCTGGAAAACGCCGATAATATTATTGTAATGAACTGGTTAAGCAGATTGCTTGTTGAACGCCTCGAAAACAAATCAGAAGAAATCCTTAAATTCCTTAAGTATTTTGAAAATAATTGGGAACAAACCTTTTACTATTTCCTGGCGCGTAATTTCGGGTTTAAAGTAAATGCAAGTCCATTTGCCCTTCTGGCTCAAAAAACGCCTTATCTTGTTTTAGGCAGGCACAAGAATGATCTTACGCTGATTGAAGCTTTACTTTTCGGTCAGGCCGGATTTCTCTCACAGGAATACAATGACGCATATCCAAACATTCTGAAAAAAGAATATGGATTTCTCAGTCATAAGTATAATTTGAGCCCCCTGGATAAGTCACTCTGGAAATTTGGAAAACTACGCCCATCCAACTTTCCTACTTTGCGTATTGCACAGTTTGCAAATCTTATCCATAAATCATCAGGCCTTTTCAGTAAATTGATTAGTGCCGGATCAATAAAAGAGATAAAACAATTATTTGATCTGCAATCTTCACCCTACTGGAAAAACCATTACCAATTTGACAAACCATCTGCCAGCCGAATCAAACAAATGGGTGATTCGGCAATCTATAATATTATTATCAATACCGTGGTTCCTGTAAAGTTTGTTTATGGTGCCGAACATATGAAACCCGAAATAAAAGAACAGGCCATAGGTTTGCTAACTGATTTACCGGCAGAGGAGAATGTGATAATAAAAAACTGGAAACAACTAGGCATAGCTCCTGCAAATGCAGGCGAAAGCCAGGCATTAATTGAACTTAAGAAATACTATTGCACACCAAAAAAATGTTTAAATTGTGCTATAGGACTGAACCTGATCCGAAACAAAGAAAATTAAGCAATAATATAATTCTGAAAAGGGGTTTCATCCTTTTAAAATCAAATTATTTCGATTCTGTTTTGATTTCATAAGTTATAGGAATTGCCTTTTTTAAAACAGCACTGACACCGCAGTATTTTTCCTTGGAAAGTTCAACTGCTTTTTCCAGTTTATCCAAAGGAAGCTCTTTTCCTTTGAACGTATAAATCACATGCATTGACAGAAAAGCTTTAGGGATTTCATCTTCCATATCTCCCTCCACTTTAATGTTCAATCCTTCTATATTTACTTTCATTTTCTTAAGAATAGAAACCACATCCATTCCTGTGCATCCGGCAAGAGCAAGCAGCATAAAAGGTTTTGGGCGGGCTCCGCGGTTTTTTCCGCCACTTTCTTCCGGGCCATCAATAGTTACTTTATACCCATCGAGATCAGCTTCAAAAGCTAGTCCGTCTATCCAATCCGCTGTTATTTCTCTTTTCATGTCAATAAATTTTAATTCTTAGTTAAATTAAGTTGATTTTACTACTTGGTAGCAAGAAAAGTTATCCGGAACATAGAACCTTCATTCGAAGAATCTATATGAATTTTACCGTTTATCTGATCATTCACCAGGATTTCAACGAGTGGCAAACCATTGGTCATCAAAGATGATATATCAAAGTTACCGGGCAAGCCCTTTCCGTTATCGCTTATATCAATTTCATAGTAACCCTTTTCATAAGAATAACCTATATGAAGAATATGCTTTTTACCTTTGTGTTTTCTTAAATAATAATCAGAGAAACCATGCTGAAGTGCATTGCTTATCAATTCATTTACAATAATTCCCAGGGGAATTGCATAATCAACGTCGAGAAATACATCAGATACATCCATTCTGAGTTCTACCTTTTCATTTCGCTTATGCATTGCAAACAGGTCATTGGCTGCGGTTTTTATAAATCCTGCAAAATCCACGTCGCTGTAATTGATAGACAGATAAAGATTCTGATGAACATGTAACAGACTTTTAACCCTTTGGGCAAGTTCTCTGAACTTTTTCGATGCAGCAGCGCTGGTATTTTTCTTGTCTTGTGCGTTTATCAGTGAGATAATAATATTCATATTATTTTTAACACGATTATGAATCTCATTGATAAGCACTTCCTTTTCGGCAATATCAGCTTTGATCTGCTCTTCAACGCGCATGCGCTCAGTCATCTTAATCTGCAGTTCCTTATAAGAATTGGCAAGCTCTTCGGTTCGCTCCTTTACCCGGGTTTCAAGCACTTCGCTAATGGCTCTGAGGTTTTTCTCGGCATGTTGCCTGATAAATATCTCCTTTTGAAGGTTCAGGGCTTCTCTGTTATCGTGTCCATAAATGATATATCCTTTCAAATCATTAAAACGATCTTTGATCGCCAGAAAATTCAAACTGGTTTCAATATAATCTCTGGCTGAATTGAGCAATGTTATGCCTATGGGTCCAATCTGTTGTTTCTCATTCGATTTCATAAGATACCCTTTGAGTATAGCAGGATTACTTGTAAATTTGAAAACATTCATTCCTTGTATTTCAGATTCCTGAACCCCAAGAAGGTTACATGTATATAAATTTGATCTGATGATTTTGTGTTCAATATCCGTAAAAATCGCTATCTCCTTTATTTCTCTTACAATATGGTCTGACATAATATAACTCTCATTCCCAAGAAAATGATATTTTGTGATCACAAATGCTACTCCTGCCAACCAGGGCAGTGATGAAAACTGACCAATTCTTGGCAATTCAGAAATATTCATATTCGGCAGAACAATATCGAATGTAACGCCAAGTATTAAAAAAAGTAAAAGTGGATAAAACAAGAACCTGAACTGTAATCTCTCATAATCATCGTTTATCTTCAGCCTCCATCTTATCAGTATATAAAGGGTAATAAAAGTAGCAACGGAAAGATATATATAGTAGATAGGGTAGAAAATATTGGTCCGGGAAACTACAAAACTCCATCCAAAGGAAGTTTTTTCAATGCCTTCAGCTAGCCACAAATCTGAGAAAATGGCAATAACAAGCAGTAAACCTGTTACCAGGAGAGTTCCAAATATGACTTTATTGGTATAATAATCTTTCCAGCAGTTACATATTTTCAGGTAAAACAATACCAATGGTGCTGGAAACAAAACATAGCCTATTGATGCTACTTTATCCCAGTTTATAGCCATTTGTGCACTTTCCGCTGAATACACAAAAATGTATCCAAAGGCCCACATGGCAAAACAAATAGTTAAGCCAAAAAATATTTGATTTAATCGTGCTTTGATGTTTCGGGTTAAAACATAAATACCCAGTTGCAAATACATTAAAAACACAACTACAGATATCATTGAAAGAATATTCATATGCTAATTTCCAATTTTCAGGTATTTACATTTTCATCAAAAGTAACTTTAATACGGGTGCCATAGTTTACATTGCTTTCAATAATTCCTCTCAAATGGTCTTTTATTAATATCCTTACCAGCTTAAGGCCTACGTTGCCTGATCGGGCCGGATGAAAACCCGCAGGTAAGCCAACTCCATTATCGTTTACCACAAGTGAAACTTTTCCGCTTCGTTTATAAAACTCAATCCTTATCACAGACTTTTCATCTGATTCAGACTCATGAACAAAAGCATATTTCATGGAGTTGATCAAAAGCTCATTAAATATTATACCCAACGGTATGGCCTGGTTAATGTCAAGATATTCATCAGAGATATTCAGTTTGAAAATAATTTCAGCTTTCTTGCCATAATTACTATATAGCTCGCCAATAGACTTTTTCAAATAGGGTGCAAAAGAAATTTTAGACAGGTTGGGTGATGAATAAAAATCTTCATGTATACGCGATATATACCTTACTTTTTCAGCAATATCACGTAATCTGTCAGATGTGTGGTTATCAATTACAGGGTGACTGCAAAGCATATTTATCAGGGAAATAATCATTTGAATGTTATTTTTCACCCTATGGTGTACTTCCTGCACCAATTCAATTTTTTGGTCCAGATCAGACTTGATCTGCTGTTCGGCCCTTTTTCTTTCAACAACCTCCTGTTCAAGCCTTTGATTGGCTTCCTGAAGTTCATAGGTTCGTTTTTTCACCAAAAACTCAAGCTCTTTACGAATCTGATACAAATTCTTTTCTGTTCTCACCCTTTCGGCAATCTCCTCTTTTAATTGCAACTTTTGGCTGTAATTGGTGCATACAAGAGTATAACCTACCAGCTTCTTATTAGGATCGTCAACTTTAATAATACTCATTAAAACAGGCGTAAACTGATTATCTCTGTTAATTAGATCCATCCTCATCAGGGAGGTATTGGTCCGTTTTCCCATCCTTCGAATATTCTCAAGAATTTTGTCAAAATTTGAAAATATATATACCGGATCCTTTTTCTGTAAATCATAATTATTAAATTTCAGATGATTTAAAGTGTATTGATTAGCAGACAAAATCTTGCCATCCTTGTCAAGGAAAAACACAAATTCTTTAACGTACCTGGAAATCAGATTATAAATCATTATCGGCGCTATATCCTGGCGGGGCTCAAACATCAAAGTAATAAACATCCCTCCTACCAGAAAAAGAGCATTAACAGGAGCAATGGCTGGAATAATATCGGTTTGAATTACGGGTAAAATCAGATTGGTCAAAAAAGATAATATAAAAAATACTGTAAGAGACAGTAACATTATATTAGCTTGTATTTTTTGCCTTCTGGTTTCAACTGAATAATACCAGCCAATAAGAACAAAATACATAATTAAAACACTAACCATCAGGTATATTACAAAAAGCATATATTCAAAAGTATGCTCGTGAGGTGTAAAAAACCAGTTCCCGTTTTCCATGTAAAATAATTTCACCGATTCCAGATCAGTAAAAACAGTGTAAACAGAAAAAGTTGCTACGGGTAAAAGAAAAAAGAATATGATCGCTCTTATTACCTTTGACCGGTTCCGGGTAAGCAAAATAGTGAACCAGACTGATACAACAGGGAAAAATGACCAGGCCGGTGAAGCAATCCTGTCATATAAATAAACTTCTTCAAGGGTTTTAGCCTCAAAAAACAAATAATAAGTAATGGCATAAAGTCCAAAAAGAAAAGAAAGTAAAGAAAAAACCCAATGCAATTTAATCCTGCTGTTTTTATAAAGCACAAAAACACCAGCCTGCAAAAATAAAATGAAAGAAATAAAAGAAAGTAACGCAAAAATATTCATTCAACAAGATGAATTTCTGATGGAGGATAATTTTATATTCCAAATAACAGAGAATGGTTTAAAGTAATATTTAGCGTGCTTTCATAAATCACTTTACAAAGCAAAAAAGATTCTCCATTACTATCAAATATCTGATTTTTTTTTCAAACATTGATACTTTTTTTCAGTTTTTAAAAAAATAGCATCCTGAGAAGAAGGTTAAGCCTTTTTTTATCACAAACCAGATTCTCAATCTTTGATGCAATTATTGCAAAAAAAAGAGTCTGTCTCAAGAATGCTTTTTGGTCATTGAGCTCGAAGAAACGACTGATAAAAATCAGGTATATATCCGTTTCGACAGGCTCAGCATCCGTTTTTACATTCGACTTCTGAGACAGCCTCCTTATGTCATAATTAAATCAACCCGGTAATAATTATTCCTGGTCAGATAAAAACCTTTCTGCTTCGATGGCGGCCATACATCCCGTCCCTGCGGCGGTAACTGCCTGACGGTAAACATGATCCTGCGCATCGCCACAAGCAAAAACACCCGGCACTTCAGTGGCAGTGGAATCAGGCCTGGTGATCAGGTAGCCATTTTCGTCCATTTTGAGCTGACCATTAAAAATATTGGTATTGGGTGTGTGTCCTATTGCCACAAAGAATCCTTCAATATCAAGGCGTTTTTCTTCACCAGTCTGGGTATTCTCAAGAATTACACCATTTACCGTTTTATCGCCCACTATTTCTTTGGGAACATGATTCCAAACGATTTCAATATTCTCTGATTTCATTACCCTGTGCTGCATGGCTTTTGAAGCACGCAGTTCATCGCGCCGGTGAATGAGGTATACTTTTTTGCAGAGTTTGGAAAGATAGGAAGCTTCTTCGCAGGCAGTATCACCACCCCCCACTACAGCAACCGTTTGTCCTTTATAGAAAAACCCATCACAGGTTGCGCATGCCGAAACACCAAACCCGTTGAATTTCTTTTCGGATTCCAGACCCAGCCACCTTGCCGATGCTCCGGTAGCAATAATAAGGGTTTCAGCCAAAACTACGTTCTTTTCATCAATGGTAACTTTGAAAGGTCTTTTACTCAAATCAACTTCTGTGGCAAGACCCCAGCGAACATCGGTACCGAAGCGCTCGGCCTGCTTCTGAAAATCTACCATCATCTCGGGACCCTTTACCCCATCAGGATAACCCGGATAATTTTCAACATCAGTGGTAATTGTAAGCTGGCCGCCAGGTTGTAATCCCTGGTAAATTACCGGATGTAAATCGGCCCTGGCAGCATAGATAGCTGCGGTGTAACCGGCAGGACCCGAACCTATGATCAAACACTTGATCTTTTCAATATTTTCGCTCATAACTGTTTAATAAAATGTGTTTTCCTTATAAATTTTTGCAAAATTACTGCTTTTGGTTTAAGTTCAAAAGAAAATTACAAAACACATCTTATTATGTAGATATATTTATTTTACAATTTAGCGGTAGGATCTGACTTTTCAAAGTTAAGTTTCATATCGGCAAGTGCAATGGCGGTAATGGCTTCAATAACAACAGGTACACGAAGGGCGATACAAGCATCGTGGCGGCCTTTTACTTCCAGGGTTTCCACTTTTTGGGTTTCCATACTCCAGGTTTTTTGCTGTATACCAATACTTGATGTGGGTTTTACAGCCACTCGGAATATTAGCTCATTTCCGTTGGTTAGTCCGCCGGTAATTCCGCCGGCATTGTTTGTAGCAGTTTTACCGGTTTCGTCCAGAATGGGGTCGTTATGTTCGCTACCCTTCATGGAGGCAGCGTTAAATCCTGAGCCAAACTCTATCCCTTTTATGGCAGGTACGGCAAACGCCAGATGGCTGATAACCGATTCCACCGGATTAAAAAACGGTTCGCCCCAGCCCAGAGGAATATTTTGTACCATGCATTGTACCAGCCCGCCAACCGAATCTCCTGCAGCAAGGGCTTCTTCCACCGCTTTTTCAATATCAGGATTGCCACCGGCAGCAATAAGTCGGGCATTGATTTCAACAGGTTGTATTAGTTTTTTTGCAATGATCCCAGCGGCCACAAGGGCTAAGGTAAGCCGCCCCGAAAAGTGTCCGCCACCACGGTGGTCGTTGAAGCCACCGAATCGCTTCCATGCTACAAAATCTGAATGACCGGGCCTGGGAGTTTTTACAAGGTTATCGTAATCGGCAGAACGTACATTTTTATTGCGAAACAGAATGGTCATGGGGGCACCCGTGGTATGTCCGCGAAACAATCCCGAAACAATTTCCGGGCTGTCATCTTCCTTGCGCGGAGTAGTACCCTTTGCGCCGGGTTTACGACGATTAAGGTCAGTGGCAAAATCTTCTTCTGACAAGGGAAGTCCCGGCGGGCAACCGTCAATTGTAATTCCGATGGCGGTACCGTGCGATTCGCCGAATATGCTGATGCGAAAAAGGTTTCCAAATGAATTCATTTTTTGGGTTTTATCAATATGAATTTATGGGGCTAAAGCCCACTTCTAATTGAGTCCATCAAATCCGTCAGTTAAAACTGACGGCAATGGATTGCAAATTTAGATGATATCCATTGCCTTTGGCTTTAGCCAACGGAGATAAAATGTTAATAAAGACTAGCGGGCTTTAGCCCCATAAGAAATACATTGTATTTTACCGGTGAAAATATCAAGTGTATAGTATTTGTTCATAATCACTTATTTTCTTATTTTCTTATTTTCTTATTTTCCCATTTTCTTACTTTCTTACTTTTCGTTTTTCACTGTTATCTTCTTTAAATCTTCAAAAAACTCCGGATAGGATTTGTTCACTGCCTCGGCTTTATCAATAAAAACCGGTTTATTGGCAGTTAGACCGGCTACTGCACATGCCATGGCAATGCGATGGTCATTGTGCGAAAATACCTTTCCTCCGTTAAGCGAATTACCTTTAATGAGCATGTTATCACCCTCAAGACTGATGTACAAACCCAATTTCCCAAATTCTTGCTGCAGTGATGTGGCGCGGTCGCTTTCTTTAGCCCGTAATCGTGAAACGCCGCGTATCTGGCTGATACCATCGCAGGCCGCTGCCAATACCACCAAAGGGGGAAATAAATCAGGACAATGTGTTGCATCAAACCGAAAAGCTTTCAGTTTAGATTTTTTTACGCTTACACGGTCCTGCTCAACCAACAGCTCAGCACCTGAATTTTTTATAGCAGTAAGTATGGCCTTATCGGCCTGTTTAGATTGAAAATTCAGATTTGTAACCATAACTTCACCTGCTATAGCTCCCGCCACTAAAAAAAATGCAGCACCGCTCCAGTCGCCTTCAACCGAATAGGATTTTGAAATATACTTCTGTGGAGCCGGAACAACAAATTGCTCATAATCCGTGTTTTCAACAACCACACCGAAATCATGAATCATACCGGTGGTAATATCCACATAAGGACGACTTTTCAGGTCGCTTACGTGGAATGTTACAGGAGAAAGGGCACATGGCGCAGCAATAAGTAAACCCGTCAACACCTGTGAACTTGCAGAACCGTCAATTCTGACAGTGCCGCCTTTAAACGGGCCTTTGACAACCACAGGAACAAGTCCGTTTTGCGTTTCGCATTGCACACCTGCGGCCTGCAGCGACTCTTCTATCATTTTCATAGGACGTTCTGTCAAAGAACCTTCTCCCGTAAGGGTAACCGGTTCATACAGGATAGCTGCAATAGCAGAAAACATGCGAATACCCAAACCCGATTCGCCGCAATTTAATGGCAAAGAAGGAGTTTGAATACCTCCTTTTATGATAAGTTTTTCTCCCTTTTCTTCAACATCTGCACCCAATGCCCTACAGACCTTTATGGCCGATTGAACATCATCGGATTTTCCCACATGAAAAATCTCAGAAGTGCCGGTTGCAATTGAAGCAATGGCAATAGCTCTTTGTGCAACACTTTTGGAAGGCGGGGCCTGAACCTGTCCGTTGACTGTTGATGGGGTTATTTCTATTGTCATAACATAAATTCTATGGAACGCTGATGGCGCTGATTATTATGATTTATGATGATGATTAACTTGTATCAATACATTCAGTTTAATTTTCAAATCAGAAGGTTAAAGCAAAGTTTTTAATTACACTTGTATCCATCTCTTTCACAAAAGCATCACCGATGGTTTTAAGCAAAACAAAATTCATCTTATCTTTTTCCTTTTTTTTGTCTCTCAACAGGGTATCAAAAACCTGATCTTTATCCAGCTCCGAATTAAGGGGCAGCCCATATTCATGCAGAAGTACGAGAATATCATTGTAATCTTTTTCTTTCAAATAGCCCAGGTGCTTTGATAATCCTGCGGCAAAAGCCATTCCGATGCTGACTGCCTGGCCGTGGGGAATTTTATTTTCTTTTTCCACTGCGTGACCCCAGGTGTGCCCAAAATTCAAAACCCGGCGCTCTCCCCTTTCAAGTTCATCGGCCTGCACAATTGTTGCTTTGATTTTAACAGATTGGTTTACAATATGGTTGATGGCTTCACGCTCCCGCTTCAGTATTGCATTCCGCTTTTTTTTCAGAAAATTAAATTTATCTGCATCTTTTATAAGTGCATGTTTGATAACTTCTGCCATTCCGTTACGAAACTCGTCATCGGGCAAAGTTTTTAGCATGGAAGTATCGCAAATAACAAATTCAGGCTGGGTAAAGGTTCCGATAATGTTTTTGTAACCACCCAGGTTCACACCATTCTTTCCTCCCACACTGGCATCTACCTGTGCCAGTAAGGAAGTTGCCACAAAACCAAAGGGAATACCCCGCATAAAAGTCGAAGCAACAAAGCCGGCAAGGTCGCAAACCACTCCACCGCCAATTCCCACGATAAAACTACTGCGGTCAGCATCCTTTTCGAGCAGCCAGTGCCATATTTTTGTCATTACTTCAAAATCCTTGGATTTTTCTCCGGGTTCAACAACATATACAGGAAAATCAGGAAATTCTGAATGGTAGTACCCGACAACATTTTTGTCTGTAATGATAAAAACTCCCTTTGCAGGTATATGGCGGGAAAGAGCAGGCAGAGATTCTCCCACCAGTATCCGGGAATCTCCGCTTTTACCCTGAATCGTTATTTTCTCCATACAAACATCATTGTCTCTCTCCCACAAAGTTATGTACTTTTTTTATATTATTACTCCCATCGCTTATCAAAGTTTTCTGGAGTTTCAATGATTCCTTGTGAATGGATGTATATAGCTTCTCAACGAATTGCGGCTTCAGGCCCGATTTCATTGCCATATCCTTTACTCTTAACATGACTTGATCCCACCTTTGCGACTGCAGGGGTTCCATCTGTTTTTCTCTTTTAACTTTTGCAATTTTGGAAGAAAGCTCCATACGTGCTGCCAGCGCCCATAGCAGCATTTCATCCATCACATCGATTTCCGAACGCAATTCATCCAGGAGCTCCTGCGAAGTATTTTCATTTTCTGTACCAAGCAAATCGTTGAGCATGTCATGGAAAGAATCAGGTGTAAGTTGCTGGGCAGCATCGCTCCAGGCATTATCGGGACTGGGATGCACTTCCACCATGAGTCCGGCAAAGTGGTTTTCCAGTGCACGTTGTGCCAACAAAGGGATAAAGCTCCGTTTACCGGCAATATGACTCGGGTCGCAGATGATACGCAAGCCTGGCATTCTCTCCCTGAGTTCAATGGGAATATGCCAGAAAGGCTGGTTGCGAAGGTGTGATTTTCCCCACCAGAAGAAACCGCGGTGAATGGCACCTACATCCTTCAGGCCCGACTTCACAAGCCGTTTTATAGCACCTTCCCAAAGGTCGATATCGGGACTTAACGGATTTTTTACCAGCACCGGAATATCTACTCCACGCAGTGCATCGGCAATTTCCTGGATGATAAATGGATTACTAACGGTGCGGGCACCAATCCACAGCATATCAATACCGGCTTTGAGGGCTTCTTCCACATGTTTTTCTGAGCCTACTTCAGTGGTTATTTTAAGTCCGGTTTCTTTTTTTACATCCTGAAGCCATCCCAGTCCGGGAACTCCCACTCCTTCAAAAGAATCGGGAGAAGTGCGGGGCTTCCATATTCCTGCCCTGAAATATTCAACACGGCTGTCGCGGGCAAGGTTTTGTGCAGTCTCCATTACCTGTTCAGGAGTCTCGGCACTACAGGGGCCGGCAATTATCATAGGTTGTTGGGCGCCGTTCAATACGGCAGATGGTTTTCGGGTTTTTGTTTCGGAGGTATGCATAATATAAGGTTGAGATTAAGGTTATCAATTATTGGCTCCTCACTTCGTTCGAAGTGACAGGGAGTTTGTTCTCCTGAGGGTTGGATTTGGCGGCAGCAAAGCTGCCACCAAATCCAACCCAGTTAGAACCACTGTTATCATTGTCATTTCGACCATAGGGAGAAATCTGTATTTTTCTTACTGATGTCATTTCTTTAAGAATAAAAAACTTTTGGTGCACCTTGATTGGGGACCAGTGGGCGTGGTTTATTGTTATGATAGTTGAGTTTTTCATAGTTGGCATTGGCCGTTTTAATGAGTTCGTTGAGTTCGTCATCATGATTATTTTCAATCATTCTTTTCATTTCTGTCAATTGATGCAAATAGCTGTCTAAATATTTTAAAAGATTTTCTTTATTCTGGTGAAAGACAGGCATCCACATATTTGCGTCGCTCCGGCCCAGGCGGATAGATGACTGAAGTCCGCCCCCGCCCAGTTCCGTCCAGTTTTTATGGGTATCCTGGTCAAACTCTTCCATTGAAGACAATGCATAAGCCATAAATTGCGGAAGGTGAGAAACCAGTGCCAGTTGACGGTCGTGGTCATGCGCATCCATAAAAATGACTTTCATTTTCAACTCCTGAAGAATACCCAGAACTTTATTCAGTGCTTCGGTAGACGAATCCTGAGGATTGCAAATCAGCACTCTTGCATGCAGAAACATATCCACATGCGCGGCTCCGGGACCTGAATGTTCAACCCCGGCCATGGGGTGAACGGCAACAAAATTTTCTCTGCGGGGAAGCTTGTCAGCTACATTGCAAATGTCAAGCTTTGTACTTCCCATATCCATCACAGCAGTGTGTGAGGGAATTTTTTCAAGGATTTCCGGTAAAACTGATATGATAGCATCCACAGGAATACAAAGTACCACCAGGTTAGATTTGCAAATAGCATCTTCCAGGGTGCTGACGTCATCCAGTGCACCCCTGCCAAGGGCTTCCTGAAGGTGAAGTTCATTTTTATCAACCCCGGTTACAAAATGACCTGCTTTTCTGAGGGCCAGTCCCAAAGAACATCCTATCAATCCGGTTCCAATTACAGTAACATGCATTTTAGTTGTATTTAAGATTAAAAACTGATGATTTTTTTAGATTTTCCATGGCAATTTCAAATTGCTCTTCCGGAGCGCAAAGTGAGATGCGAAGGTGGCCTTCACCATTTCTTCCGAACAACGAACCCGGAGCCAGCAAAACACCGGCTTCGTGAAGAAGCATGTGGGCAAAATCAGCGGATGTCATTCCCGTTTCAGGCATTTTCAACCAAAGGAACATTCCGTGGTCGCCGCCTTCAAGTGCACAATCCATGGCTTGTGCGAGTTTTTGTGCAGATTTGGCCCTTGCGTTATAAGCATTATTTAAAGGGGCAAACCATTTGTAGCCCAAATCAAGTGCCGCGGCGGCAGCATGTTGCAATGGCAGCGCAATACCTGAATCGAGATGCGATTTCAGTTGCGATAAGAGAGAAAGCACTTCATCATTGCCCGCAAGGAAGCCCAGCCGCCAGCCTGCCATATTGTAATTTTTGCTCAATGAGTTCAGTTCAATCGCCACATCCTTTGCTCCTGCAACCGACAAAATACTTTGGGGAGAATTGTTACGAACGAAAGTATATGCATTATCATTGACGATGAGAATGTTGTTTTGGCGGGCAAACATCACCAGTTGCTCAAATGTGTCCGGTAAAGCTTTTGCCCCGGTGGGCATATGCGGGTAATTAACCCACATGATCTTTACTTTTGAAAGATCGGAGTTCTGCAAATTTATCAAATCCGGGAGGAAGCCGTTTTTTATATTCAGATTGTAAGGCACCGGTGTAGCACCCATCATCCTTGCAGCAAACGAGTAGGAAGGATAACCAGGGTCGGGAACCAGCGCTTCATCACCCGGCTTTAACAAAACCTGCGACAACTGCAGAATACCCTGCCTTGAACCTTGCAATGGAATGATTTCCCCATCCGGACTCACTTCTGCATCAAAAAACCGGTTGTACCAGGATGCAACAGCATTTCTTAATACACTGCTGCCGGCGTTAGGCTGGTAACCATGATTCTGAGGTTGTAACAGAGATTCCTTCAATCGACCAAGCACTTCAGCCGGTGGCGGCATATCAGGATTTCCGATGGAAAGGTCGGCTATGCGCCGGCCCTGCCTTATGAGCTCCTGCTTCTGACGTTGTGCTCCCACAAAGAAGTACTCCTTTATGGGAGATGATATGTCATTGATTGAGTTTTTCATTATCGTTTTTTAATTCCTTGCAACCCCCCGGCCCCCTGGAAGGGAGAGTTGGTCAACGGTTGATTTTTTATTTGAGTTTATCAGCATATTTTTATTATTAGCTCATCTTTAACAAAAAAAAAGGCCCCTGCCTGCAGAGACCTTCTATTTTTACATCTTTTCTTTTTAAAAGACACTTTAGTTTCGGTCTCTGCCCAGGTGGGTAGAAATAGAAAAAATAATATCCAAAAAAGAAAGCCGACTGTATCATTATAATAATCTGTTTATGTAAACAAAAAAGCCCCTTTTCAGGGGCTTCATCATGTATGTTATGTTTTTAAATTTCTTTACACGCCATACTTAAGCCCCGCTTTTACCAGTAAAGTAAAAGTAAAAGAAATAAGTATATGCAAAGAAATTGCTCATAGTTTCATTTTTCAGTTTGCAATATTAAACATTATATTTTTTAAAACAAATGTTTTTTTGATTTTTTTTCTTCGGAAGGTAACAGGGCAGGTTGTATTCATTTATTTGACATTACACTTTTTAAGATTATAAAAAACCCCAAAGCCTTTGATATTATTAAAAAAGAGCTATAAAAAACGCGTAATTTATGGCTAAAAAACTATTTAAAATATATCTTTTAAAAAATAGGGAGCTACGATATTTTTTTATTAATAAATGTAAATTAGCTACGGTGATTTCCATAAAATCCGCTGCATTTGGTACTCTTTAATCAGTCTGTTTTAATTAAAAAATAGGAAAATTGCCGTATTTTTGACAAAAAATCAGATGTGATATTTCAAAAAGTACAGAAACTCGAGAAGGAAGATTTTGACCGCAAATACCTGAATTATCTAGCAGTATTCGCACTGATTGCCATTCCGTTGTTTACCTGGCTCTTCGGCACACGCGAATCTCCACTGGATTATACCCTGAGCATGATAGGTAACAAACTGGGATACAGAATTAATTTTATTACCTGGGGTGTGGCAGTAGGTTTGCTACTGGCCTTCTTCTTGATCAGGCTTTATGTGTTGAAATCCTTCCGGAATCCCAGGGCCAGGCGACTGCTGGTATGGTCATTTATTTTCCTTGTATTGACCGTTGTTATTCCGGCAGTAGAACATCTTCCAATATTAAAAAAACTTCATGCATTTGCAGCTGTGGCTTTTGGTTTGTCGCTCAGCGCATCCCTTTACATGTTCATCCGTTTTCTGCACAGCATTGATGAGAAAGTAAGCATCAAATCCATGTGGATGCTGCTTACTGTTATATTGGGCTCAATACTTCTTTATTTCCTGGTTGGAAATACAGGCGTTTTTGAGTTTTTTTTCTTCTTTTCCATAACTCTATTTCTTTTTCTGTTGAGCAGATGGGTGTTGCGAAATGATACTAAGTAACAAATGGTTTAAAAATAAACTTCAAAAAAGCATTATGATTACAAAAAAATTTTTCTCACTGATTTTCATTCTGTTAATAACAGGAATAATTCACCTTTCAGCACAACCCACTGTATTGATAAGTTATTATAGTAAAACCGGCAATACCCAACAAATGGCTGAGGCAGTTGCCCGTGGTGCGGCAAAGGTAGAAGGCATTACTGTTGTTATAAAAACGGTGGAAGAAACCGCCACCGAAGACCTGCTCAACGCCGGTGCCATAATTGTTGGCTCACCGGTTTACAATGCCAATGTGGCGCCGCAGGTGCAGGAGTTCATTACATCATGGCCCTTTGAAGATGCACCGCTAAAAGACAAATTGGGAGCGGCCTTTGTAACTGCCGGGGGTATTTCAGCCGGAGAGGAAGTAACTCTGCTTAATATCCTTCAGTCCATGTTGATATTCGGAATGATTGTGATGGGTGGCGACGACTGGACCGCACCTTTTGGTGCTTCTGGCATCAGGGGCGAACCACCTTTTTCAGGAGAAGAACCTTTGCGGGAAGCTTTCCTGCTAAAGGGAGAAAAGCTGGGTGAAAGAGTGGCAGGTATGCTTATAAGAATGCAATAATTTCACATATCTGTCTCCATAGATTTAGCTAAATTTGTGGACACCGGTATGTGTTTTTTTCATTTTTTGCAAATTCAGGATAAATTTAATCAAGCAAGGTCTGTGTTGAAAATCTATAAAATTTCAATTTTTGAAGAAATAATGCAAAAAAAACTCAAACACTTGTTTGCTTTCAAAAAAAATAATTATACTTGCACCTTCAAAAAAGAAAAAAATAATGACCCGTAGTTTATATACCCATAAGTATTGGTGGTGGCACAGTAGAAACAACTGTTGTGTTGAGCGTTGTGGTCATTAATAGTTATGTGAGATTTCAGAAATAATCTGTAAACATAAAAATACCGGAGGCCTGCTTAACACTCAAGCGGGCCTTTTTTGTTGCAAAAATTTTAAAGAAGAATCATAAAACACTTAATTATGCAAACACGCATTACACAAATTCCGGGCGACACCTACACTCCTGTAGGCATTTACCTGCGGCTGCGAGATGTTTTTCCACACAGTATGTTGCTCGAATGTACCGACTACAGCTCCAGGGAAAATGCATTTTCCTATATTACACTCAAACCCATTGCGGGTATTAAAGCCACTGCCAGACATTTTATAACAAGTAATATTGATGGTTCATTAACAAAGGAAGATCTGAAGAATTTGTATGAAATCCCGCAAAAAGTCGATGATTTTCTCACTTCTTTCCCGTTTAAAGAAATCAGTGACCCCAGATTGATGCCCGGACTTTTCGGTTATACTTCTTACGACGCCATCAATGCATTTGACAATGTAGAAATCGATAGTCCCGGAAAAGAAGAAAACCCTATTCCTCTTTTACAGTACGATCTTTACCGCATTGTTATAGCATTTAACCATTTCAACAGCATTATAACCATTACCGAGCTACTACCTGATGGTACCAAAATCATAACTCCTGAAGTACTTTCCATCCTTGCCAACCGCAACAACACCTTCTTCCCGTTCTCCTGCAGAGGGGCTGAGCGTGTGCTTACCGATAATGATATTTTTATGCAACAGGTGGAAAAAGGAATTTCGCATTGTGCCCGGGGGGATGTTTTTCAGATTGTGCTTTCGCGCAAATATGAGCAGGATTTCAGTGGCGATGAATTCAATGTGTACCGTGCATTGCGCTCCATCAACCCTTCGCCCTACCTTTTTTATTTTGATTTTCTGGATTTCAAGCTGTTTGGCTCTTCGCCCGAAGTGCAGCTGCAGGTGGGTGATGGCAAAGCAAGCATAAATCCCATAGCAGGAACAGTGGTTCGCAGCGGCGACCCCTCCACCGACAATAAACTTATTGCAAGCTTGCTTAAAGACCCGAAGGAAAATTCGGAACATGCCATGCTGGTTGATTTGGCGCGCAACGATCTGAGCCGCCATGCGCGGAATGTCAAAATTGACAGCTACCGGGAAGTACATATGTATTCTCATGTCATTCATCTGGTTTCAACCGTGAGCGGAGAACTGGAAGAAAAAGACAGACTTTTCAGGCTCTTTGCCGATACCTTTCCCGCAGGAACTTTGTCAGGAGCGCCAAAACACCGAGCTGTGCAGTTGATTGATCAGATTGAAGGAAAAGCACGGGGTTTTTACGGCGGTGCCATAGGATTTATGGGATTTGA
>SLOJ01000081.1 GCA_007132585.1 Bacteroidales bacterium
GGTGCACTCGTGGAGATTATGAATGAAGACGGATCCATGGCCCGCCTGCCCGAACTGATGAAAATTGCCGGAAAATTTGATCTTAAAATTATCTCCATTGAAGATCTTATTGCTTACCGCATAAAAACAGAAAGTTTAATATCACAGGAGATCACCGTTGATCTACCTACAGAATTGGGCCATTTTAAAATTACTGCCTTTAAGCAAACCACAAACGATAAGTTACATCTGGCACTTACAAAAGGTACCTGGGAGCCCGGTGAAGAAGTGTTAGTAAGGGTACATTCATCTTGTGTAACGGGTGATATTTTCGGATCATGCAAGTGCGATTGCGGTGGTCAGCTGCATAAAGCAATGGAAATGGTTGAAGCCGAAGGCAAAGGAGTGGTGCTGTACATGAACCAGGAGGGCAGAGGTATAGGTTTGCTGAACAAACTTAAGGCCTACCATTTGCAGGAAAAAGGTATGGATACAGTGGAAGCCAACATAGAGCTGGGTTTTAAAGCCGATGAACGCGATTATGGCATCGGTGCTCAGATTCTAAGAAAACTTGGCGTTACCAGGATCCGGTTAATCACCAACAATCCCAGCAAACGAACCGGCCTATCGGGTTACGGTATTGAAATCACTGAAAATGTTCCCATCATTGTACCTACAGGTCCGCATTGCAAGATATATATTGATACGAAAAAGAATAAGATGGGGCATATATTTTAATCTTATCAATTCAATTCCTTCTACTCAATCTAACTAAAACCGATAGGAATTCATGGAAAAACAATCAAATAGTCGCTGTGAAGTGATAAGTTTCCATCGCTGGAGCCGTAAAGCCTTTGCAGTATTCAGCAGCTTAGGGAAACTTATCAGAATCGGCGTGCTGAGCCTGAGTTGTTCTATCCTTGTCCTTACCGGTCATTCCAAAGAAAACCCTGATATAAACGCGCAGTATCCTCCTGATAGCATAAAGGAGCTGGATGAAGTAGTAGTGAGCGCTCAACTCGCTCCCATGCTTCAATCTGAACTCATGCGCGTGGTGCAGGTAATTTCACGTCCCCAGATTGAGCAGTCTCCGGCCAGGGATCTGGCAGGCCTGCTAAACAATGTAAGGGGTGTGGATATACGTTCCAGGGGTGCTTTTGGAATGCAAGCCGACATTGGAATAAGAGGTGGTACATTCGATCAGGCCATGGTGCTCATCAATGGCATCAACATAACTGATCCCCAAACCGGACATCATAACCTTAATATACCGCTTGATATCAGCAGTATCGAACGCATAGAAATACTGCAAGGGGCAGGTGCAAGGATTTTCGGGCCCAATGCTTTCAGCGGTGCAGTGAATATCATTACCCGCAAGCCTGAGCAACCTTTTTTGAGTCTATTTCTGGAGGGTGGACAGCATAAATTTAGTGCAGCCGGATTATCCGGGGCGCTAAAAACAGGCAATATATCGCACCACTTATCTCTACAGGGTATGCGAACCGACGGGTTTACCGATAATACTGATTTTTCTGCTTTGAATATTTATTACCGGGGCATCATTGAGGGTGATGGCTATGAGCTTGACGCACAGGCTGCTTTCAGCCAGAAAGCTTTTGGTGCCAATAGTTTTTATACACCACGGTTCCCGGAGCAATTCGAAGAAATTCAAACGGGATTGGTTTCCCTGCAGTGGACTCCCAAAGGGAAGCTGAAACTAAAATCATCTGTATACTGGCGTCGCAATCACGACAGGTTTGAATTATTCAGAAATGAATCGCCTGATTGGTATAATGATCACAATTATCACTTAACGGATGTGTTAGGAGCAGGCTTTAACTGGACGCACGCAGGAGATTACGGGAAAAGCTCACTGGGGGCAGATTTTCGATTTGAACATATCTATAGCACTGTGCTGGGCAAACCTATGGATAATCCCAGGGAAGCTGCCGGTTACAACAATGTGTTTTATACCCATTCCTGGCAACGAAGAGGGTTAAGCCTGATGGGCGAACACATCTTTTACTTGCAGAACTTCTCCTTGTCGGCAGGTATGCTCACATGGGTGAATCCTGAACTGGAGAAGGGGGTAGGGCTGTTCCCGGGGCTGGATGCCGGCTGGCAGTTTCTTCCTGCATGGCGGTGGTTTGCCTCTGTGAACCGTACACTGCGCCTGCCTACCTTTACCGACTTGTTTTACAGTGGCCCTACCAACCTGGGCAATGCCCTGCTGCAGCCTGAAAAAGCCATTTCAACTGAAACCGGACTCAAAACAATACTTAATGGCTGGGTTCTTGAAATGGCAGGATTCAGACGATGGGGCCAGGATATGATAGATTGGGTGCGCCGGCCGGGAGAAGAACAATGGAAGAGCATGAACCTTACCAATGTTAACTTTACGGGTTTTGATGCTGCTCTGACTTATCACAACGTCTCTTTGTTCCACCCGCAATACCCGGCAAGTATTTCGCTACATTATACTTATATGACAGCCGATAAATCAAGTGGGGAGTTCGTTTCCAACTACGTGCTGGATTATTTACGCCATAAAGCAGGTTTACATGCCTTGTTTCCTTTTGCTCCACATTGGGGTGTTAGTGCAAGTATGGCATGGATTGACCGGGCCGGTGCTTACATTTTTTATGAAGATGGTGAATATACACGAATGGCAGATTTTCGTCCCTGGTGGTCGCTGGATGCCCGGTTTTTTTATCGTTATGGTGTTTTTGATTTGTATACCGAAGTTACCAATGTGCTTAATGAACCTGGTGTAACTATCGCCAACGTGCCACAGCCCGGCAGATGGATTCGCATAGGAATAAAAACCGAATTGGGATTTTAATTTTCCGGTATTCACTTGTCTTTTCGAAAAGATTAAAAAACAAGGTAATTTTTTTATTTGATTTCCGGAACAAGGATTACAACATCACAGAAGCAGGATAGATCTATCATATTCCGCTCCCATAAAATATAAACCACATCCGGGCACAGAATAGCCCGCGTTGCTGCGATTTTTACTTTCTATAATCTGCTTCATTTGCTCAGCATTTATTTTACCCAGCCCCACATCGGCAAGGGTGCCCACGATGGCACGCACCATGTTGCGCAAAAACCGGTTGGCGCGTATGGTAAAAATCCACTGATGTTCTTCTTTACGCCAGTGGGCTTCAACTATTTTACAGCGATAGTTATTTACCTGGGTATTACTTTTCGAGAAGCACTCAAAATCTTCATATTCAAATAAAATTGCCGTGGCTTCTTGTATGGCCTCGAAATCCATTTTTCTTTCCTGTAGCCAGGCTTTGTTGATGAGAAAAGGGTCTTTGCGGCGACTTATCCTGTACTCATAGCTACGGCTTATGGCGCTGTAGCGGGCGTGGGCATCTTCCCTTACAGGGTAAAGGTTATAAAGGGCAATGTCGGGGGGTAATAAATGATTGAGTTTATAAACCAGATCTGTTTTATGAAGCAGGGCAGGGGAGTGCAGGCTGTTAAAATGCGCCGTGTACCTTTTTGCATGTACACCGGCGTCGGTTCGCCCGGCACCCGTTAAGTTGATTTTTTCGCGTAATACCATTGAAATAGCTTCATCCAGAATCTGCTGAACGCTTATCGCATTGGGCTGTATCTGCCAGCCATGATAAGCTGTGCCATCAAATCCCAGTTCAAGAAAATACCTGTAATTATTATGCTCTTGCATAAGCCGAATTTTGTGCAAACCTAAAGAAATTTTTTCTTTAAAAATTGAAGCCTAATTATCGGGTTAATAAAAAAATGTCTATAAATATGAAAATCAGCGTTATAAGCCTCTAATTAAGAAATATTTATTTAGTTTCATTCTAAATTAAGGTGTTTTATGAATTTTATTAAAGAAATAATTATTTAATTCAAAAAGCCTTCTTATATTTGGCCCGAAAAGCTCAAAATTTCATTATAAAACACACATTATTAATAAAAAAGGGAATTCTATGACAAACATTGAAGAATTAGTAAAACAACAGACAGAAGCTCACGGCAAGACACGCGAGAGCCTTATGCCTATTCTTCAGGCCGTTATCAAATCAGAACGGTTTTTATCTGAGGATGCTATGGTTGCCATCGCCAGAGAGTTGGATATCAGCACTGCTGATGTTTATGGTACAGCGTCCTTTTACACTTTTATGGACACCAGGCCCAAAGGAAAGAACATCATAAGGGTTTGTAAGACCATAACCTGCCACATGAAGGGAAAAGATGCCGTAATAGGTGCTTTGGAAGATCTTCTGAAGATCAAACTGGGTGAAAACACATCCGATGGTAAGTTCAGCCTGTTACAGGCCAACTGTCTGGGATGGTGTCATAAAGGCCCGGTTATGCTGATAAACGATGAGGTTTACCCTGAGGTAACTCCTGAGTCAGCCGTAGAGATCATTCAGAAATATCTGAAAGAAAAGTAATTTTTAACTATCACAAATTAATTATCTTACCAAAAGCATATTATTATGGATAACAAAATAAAAAAGGTTGACCTTATATTTGAGAAAGTGGATTACCTCAATATCCTGGATCGTGCATTTAAAAGGTCGCAGGATGAGATCATCCTGGATGTAATAGATTCGGGTCTTCGCGGACGTGGCGGAGCAGGATTTCCTACCGGATTAAAATGGAAATTTGCCAAGAATGAAGATGGTGATCAGAAGTATGTGATCTGCAATGCCGATGAGGGCGAGCCCGGAACATTCAAGGACCGTGAGATCCTTACCCAGGTGCCTGAAAAGGTACTGGCCGGTATGGCACTTTGCGGCAAAGCTACAGGAGCCAACGAAGGTTTTATTTACCTGAGAGGCGAATATAACTTCCTTTTACCACAGCTTAATGCTGTTATCGATAAGTTTCATAAAGAGATGAAAAAACTCAACTTTGATTTCACTATAAAAATCAAGTCGGGTAGCGGCGCTTATGTATGTGGAGAGGAAACCGCCCTGATGGAGTCAATGGAAGGCCATCGCGGTGAACCGCGCAACAAACCGCCATTTCCAACAACATCAGGATACCTGGGCAAACCTACTTCCATTAACAACGTGGAAACACTTGTTTTTGCGCTTATGATTGCCAATGAAGGGCCTACCAAATTCAAGGAAATGGGTACCTTCGATTCACGTGGTTCAAAAGTTTTCTCCGTATCGGGCGACACTCCCAAAGCCGGTATTTATGAACTTGAGCTGGGAATGAGCCTGGAAGATTTCGTTAACGAGTTTGGCGACGGTGATACCAAAGCGGTACAAATTGGTGGAGCTTCAGGTTTTTGTGTAGCCCGCAAGCACTTTAAAGAAACCGTTATCGGTTTTGAAGGAATTCCTACCGGGGGTTCTATGATGCTTTTCAACAGTACCCGCTCTATGTATAATATTCTCACTGACTATCTCGAATTTTTTGAAGAAGAATCCTGCGGGCAATGCACTCCATGCCGGGTGGGTTGTCAGCAACTCCTGAAAGGAATTGACGCAGTAAAGAAAGGAATCAAGCCGCCATACTACCTGGATGAGTTACAAAAGTTATCAGAAACTATGCGTCTTGCATCTAAGTGTGGTTTGGGACAATCAGCCCCCAATCCTTTTAATTCAATCATTAACAATTTCAGGGAGGAGATCATTTACTAGTTTATAAGTTTATGGTTTATGGGTTTAAAAGTATTTGGTTTCAAAATTTTATCAACCCAGACTGAGAATCCTCTTAAACAAAAAATCAAAAGGAGAAAAACATATGAGTAAATATAAAGTAAATCTGAAGATCAATAATCTGAATGTTTCGGTTGATGAAGGCACCACCATTCTGGAAGCGGCCCGTCAGTTGAATTTCAAAATCCCTACGTTATGTCATCATGATGACCTTTGCGTAGCAGGTAATTGCCGCGTATGTGTGGTTGAGCAGGTTGGCAACCGTTTGCTTCCGGCATCCTGTGCTACTCCCGTATCGGAGGGTATGGAAGTTTTAACCAACAGTATGAAGGTAAGGCAGGCACGAAAAAACATCATCGAACTATTGCTTAGTGAACACAATGCCGATTGCACCAAGTGTTTCAAGAGCGGTTACTGCGAGCTGCAGGAAGTAGCTAATGAATACCGGACCGGCGACCATATTTATCTGGATGTAAAATCGAAAAATGAGATAGATATTTCATCACCGTCCATAGAAAAGGATGACTCAAAGTGCATCCGTTGTCAGCGTTGCGTAAGAACCTGCACCCAGTTACAGTCGGTAAGTGCTCTTGCCGTAACCCACAAAGGGAAGGACATGAAAATATCTACCTTCCTTGATAAGCCCATGAATGATGTGGTTTGTACCAATTGCGGACAGTGCATAAACCGTTGTCCCACCGCTTCACTGGTTGAGCGTAACTACATCGACCAGGTGTTTGATGCCATTTACGATCCCAAGAAATATGTTGTTGTACAAACTGCACCGGCTACCAGGGTTGCCATAAGTGAAGAGTTCGGCATGGGGCCCAACAGATCAACAGGTAAAATGGTCGCAGCTTTACGCAGATTGGGTTTTGATAAAGTACTTGACACCGACTTTACCGCTGACCTTACTATTATGGAAGAGGGCACTGAACTACTGACAAGGCTTAAAGAAGCATTGGTTGACGGTAAGGATGTGGCTCTGCCCATGATGACCAGTTGTTCACCCGGCTGGA
>SLOJ01000245.1 GCA_007132585.1 Bacteroidales bacterium
CCATCAGAGAAGGTAATCTGGGAAGCCCCGCTGAAGAATCAACAGGTGTGGTTTATCAAGCTACTTGGCTACAATGTGAACCTGGGAAATATTGCTCCGGCAGATATGATACCGCTTGAAACCCTTCGACTGGGACTAAGGGGCGATACTTTTTTTGATTTCCTGCCAAAAGAATATCAAAAATTCAAACTCATATAGAACACAAAAGGATCAAATATTATTTTATCTAGTAAGATTTTAATAATCCTCGCTAATGTCAGAAAGAAAAGTACGTGATTACGCCCTTCTTACCGCCAGGGGCCTGGGAATGGGAGCAGCAGATGTTATTCCCGGTGTATCAGGCGGAACAATTGCTTTTATTACCGGTATTTACCAGGAACTTATAAACAGTATTAAATCGGTTGACAGAGCATTTTTCAGGATACTATTCAGGAAAGGGATCCCTTCAGCCTGGAAACATATTAACGGGAATTTCCTGCTGGCAGTTTTTTCAGGAATTTTAATCAGTATATTCTCTTTGGCAAGATTAATATCCTGGCTTCTGTTAATATATCCCAAACTGGTCTGGGCATTTTTCTTCGGACTTATCATTGCATCAGCCCTTCATGTGGGAAGAAAAATTAACCACTGGAACACAGGCACTGTTTTTATGCTTATTGCAGGCACTGCAATAGCACTTTATATTACCATTGCCACACCTGCCACAACACCTGAAACTTATTGGTTTATATTTTTATCAGGAGCTATTGCAATTACTGCCATGATCATGCCTGGTATATCCGGAGCCTTCATATTACTGCTTCTGGGTAAATATGAGTTCATTCTTAATGCTGTTAAAGATCTTCAGGTAAATATTATTATCATTTTTGGAATAGGATGCGTTGTAGGAATTATAAGCTTTTCGAATATTATTTCATGGTTTTTTAAAAAATTCCCTAATGGAACCATGGCTTTACTAACAGGGTTTATGATTGGCTCGCTCAATAAACTTTGGCCGTGGAAAGAAATCACATCCTATCATATAAACAGCATAGGTGAACAGGTTCCCTTAACTGAAAGAAGCATATCACCGGCTCAATATGAAATACTTACAGGTAACGATCCTATGTTACTGCAAATTATTTTATGTATGATGGCAGGTTTCCTTCTGATCTTTATTTTTGATGTATTTGCTACCCGAAAAGAAAAAGCCGGTCAAAATGCTTCATAAAATCAATTTTTAATTATGAAAAAAGTATTCGGACTTATTGGTTATCCTGTTTCGCATTCGTGGTCGGCAAATTATTTTTCTGAGAAATTCAGTAAAGAAAACCTAAAAAACCACCATTATGAATTATTTCCAATAAAAGACCTTTCTTTATTCCCCAATTTAATATCATCGCGCCCGAATCTACATGGGTTGAATGTTACCATTCCCCATAAAGAAAATATCATACCGTTTTTACACGACCTCGATTTATCAGCAGAAGATATTGGTGCTGTTAATACCATAAAATTCATACGCAGTAACAATAACCTGTTTTTAAAAGGTTTTAACACAGATGTTATTGGTTTTGAAAAAAGTCTGGAATATTTCAAAATAGATGTACCCCAAAAAGTACTCATACTCGGCACCGGAGGGGCCGCAAAAGCAGTTGAATGGGTTCTGAAAAAGAAAAACTGCCATATCACTTTTTTAACCCGTAGTTCGGGAAAACCTGGTCAAATCAGTTATGATGATATTAAGCAAAAATCTCTTGAAGATTATACCCTTATCATAAACACTACGCCCCTGGGTATGTATCCCGATACAGATAACCTACCTGACCTGCCTTATCATACCCTTTCGCAAGATCACATACTCTACGACCTGATTTATAACCCTGAAGAAACACTGTTTATGCAACAAGGAAAAAAAAGGGGTTGTAAAACTTTGAACGGCTTATATATGCTTCAACAGCAAGCAGAAGCAGCGTGGAGTATATGGATTAGCAAATAAGTGTTAAAGCAAGGGTAAGCTACTTACTTTTTTCAGAAAGCTTATTCTTATATCTCCAGATTATAATCAATAATGATGTAAAAAAGATACCCATGGCAATGCCGGGATAAGGATTTATGTCTTCAACAGGATTATACCAGAGCCTGTATAATCCGTAAATAAGAGAAAAGCATCCTACAAAAACAAGTGTGATAAATAAAAGAAAATCAAAATACTTTTCAAACTTTTCGTAATCAGTATTTGACTTATAATCAGTGTTATAATTATATTTTTGATTCCTGCGTTCTTTGTAATATACATTCCCGGGCCTGTAATATACTCTTTGTGAAGGCACCTTGTTGTTCAATCTCATATCATATATCTTACGCTTTTTGGCATCACAAAGAACCTGATAAGCTTCATTGATTATTTTAAAATCTTCATGGGCTTTTTTATCAGGGTTAATATCAGGATGAAGAGATTTGGCCTTATTACGAAAAGCACGACGCACTTCAAAATTATGCGCACTGCGGGGAATACCTAATATCTTGTAATAATCTGTCAAAGCAGGTATTTTTTATAAGGACCACTAACCTATTAACAAAATAAATTAAAACCACCTAATTTTTAATAAAATTAATCATTAGAAACATTTTATGCAAGATCAGAAAAAAACCCGCTTGCATAACAGAAACTTTTAACTTTTAGTTTTATTATTCTCTTGTATTTTCAGGTGTAAGAATGCCATTTAAAAAAACCCGAAAATATTTGTAAAAAAGAAAAATAATATCGTACTTTGCACTCCTTTAAAAAACAGATAAAAATTTATTATTCTACTCATAAAAACTACAGAAGATGTCACGAGTTTGTCAGATAACAGGAAAGAGACCCATTACAGGTCATCGTGTATCACACTCCAATATAAAAACAAAAAGAAGATTTCTTCCTAATCTACTGGACAAAAAATTTTATCACCCTGACGAAGATCGTTGGATAACTTTAAGGGTTTCAGCCAAAGCAATACGAATTATTAACAAAATTGGTTTTAGCAAAGCATTAAAAGAAGCACGCGAGAAAGGTTATTATACCGGTTAAACATCACTTCTTAAACGATATATATAAGCTGCCTGTAATTTTATCAGGCAGCTTTTTTTATTTTTATTATTGGCAAACAACTGCTTACTGGTAACGTTTTATAAAAAAAGCCATAATTTTACAGGGTTGGCCGGTTTATTAATATTTATTTTCTATTTTTAAACTTTAAGTCTGAAATATCAATTCTCAAATCTCATGCTGAAATTATCTTTTTCAATTATGATAACCATTGCATTGATGGTTTTTATACCTGACGCTCAGGCCAATGAGCAAGAAGAAAATCAGCCACGAAGGGTTATACAGTTCAGTGGATTGGTATTAACCGGTGATAGTTTAAAACCTGTTCCCTTTACCAATATTTGGGTAAGAAATACCCGACGTGGTACAATAACAGATTATCAGGGCTTCTTTTCAATTGCTGTTCGTGAAAGAGATACACTTCGCTTTTCAGCTGTTGGATTTAAAGATATCAACTATGCTATACCCGATACACTCTCATCCAATCGGTACTCTGCCATTCAGTTAATGACACAAGATACCGTTTATTTGCCTGAAACCGTTATTTACCCATGGCCAACCCGTGAACAATTCAGATACGCATTTCTCAATACAGAAATACCTGACGATGATAATGACCGGGCATTACGCAACCTTGAAAGAGCCGAAATGCGGGAACGCATGAAGAATATGCCAATGGATGGCTATGCTAACTACAGGTATATGAATCAGCAGCACGGCCAAAGACTTTATTATGCAGGTCAGCAACCACCTATGCGTATTTTCGACCCCTTTGCCTGGGGCCAGTTTATAAAAGCATGGCGCGAAGGTCGTTTCAAGAGAGATGACTAAAAGAAACCTATTCTTTTAAACGCAATATCTTTAGCTTTTTTTAGTTAGTATAGCGATTGAAAAGTTTTACTTTTCCTTTGTCCAAACCAGCATTATCATTCAATTTTGCTAATTTTGTCGGCTCATAAAAAAGAAGTCACCTTAATCAAACTTTTTGTGAAACTGAAATTCTTAATCTGCATCTCTGCCTTTCTGCTTTTATCATCAGGGATCTCTGCCCAGCAATCAACGCTGGAAGGGATAATTACTGATGAAAACAACAATCCTCTTGATTTGGTGAGCATTGCAATTGAGGGGACATCCAGGGGCACCAGTACAAACTCCAACGGTTTTTACAGGTTGCAGGCTGATTTTTCGCAAACACGCAAGATAGTTTTTTCATATCTCGGTTATAAATTATCTGAACATGAAATAAAACTGGCTCCAGGCGAAGTAAAAAAACTTAACGTTCAATTAGAGCCCCTTGCTACTCTTTTACCAGACATCGAGGTTCTTGAATCACAGGTAATTACAAGTCAGTATATAAAAATTGATCCGCAACTTTCTGCAATAATTCCCGGACCGGGAAATGGTGTAGAATCACTTCTTAAAACAATGCCGGGAGTCACTTCCACGACAGAACTTTCGTCACAATATTCTGTTCGTGGAGGTAACTTTGACGAAAATCTCATTTATGTAAATGGAATAGAAATATATCGCCCTTTTCTTATAAGATCGGGGCAACAGGAGGGTCTTAGTTTTATAAACTCCGATCTGGTATCATCAATAACTTTTTCATCAGGGGGTTTTGATGCCAAATACGGAGACAAAATGGCATCGGTGCTTGACATTACTTATAAAACACCCACCGAATTTGCAGGCTCCTTTTCCATTAGCCTGCTTGAAGGGTCACTTCATCTTGAAGATGTTAAGTTAAATAACAAATTAAAATATTTATTCGGCTTTCGACACAAATCAAACCAGTATCTTTTGGGAACTCTTGATACCCAGGGAGACTATAAGCCCGAATTTACAGATATACAGGGTTTTGTAAGTTATGAGTTTAATCCGGAATGGGAATTGAACTTCCTGGGAAACTATTCCAGAAACCAATACTTATTTACACCTGAAGTGCAGCGAACCCGGTTTGGCACTGTAACAGAAGTAAGACAATTTACTGTATTTTTCGACGGACAGGAAACCGATCGTTTTATTACTGCATTGGGCGCCTTATCTTTAAATTACACCCCTTCTCCCGGTATAAAACTACAAATGATTTCGTCTGTTTTTCAATCAGATGAAACCGAAAATTTTGATATTCTTGGCAGATACCTGCTGGAAAGAGTTGAAACCGATTTTGGGTCTGATGATTTTGGCCAGGCTACAGGCACTCCCCTAGGGGTAGGGTCTTTTCATAATCATGCCCGAAATTATCTTAATGCTATTGTATGGAATTTAGAACATAAAGGGGTAATAAAGGATGATTATAATACCTTTAAATGGGGCTTAAAATATCAATATGAAGATATTTTTGATCGCTTGAGTGAATGGTCAATGGTTGACTCGGCAGGTTTTTCCATACCGCAACAGCCCTACAATCTATTACTTTTGCAGGATACCATTAATACACGTATTTCCCTTCAATCTAATCGTTTTTCAGGATATGTACAAAATTCAAGAGAATTCCAAAGACCTGAAGGCCGTTATATTATAACTGGAGGCATCAGAACCCAATACTGGAGCTACAATCAACAGTGGTTATTCTCTCCCCGGGCTACTGTTTTATTTAAACCGGAATGGGCGCCAAGAATGGTTTTCCGGATATCAGGAGGCCTTTATCAACAACCGGCATTTTACCGGGAACTGCGAGATTTCCAGGGGCAGCTAAATGAAAATATAAAAGCCCAGGAGAGCACACAGTTTGTATTGGGTGCCGAATACAATCTTACCTTATGGGACAGGCCATTTAAATATACCAGCGAAATCTATTATAAGAATTTCAAAAATTTGATTCCTTATGAACTGGATAATGTTAGAATAAGATACTATGCCAATAATACTGCTTCAGGTTATGGAACAGGATTAGATATGAAAATAAACGGTGAATTTGTTCCAGGTATTGAATCATGGGCCAGTTTATCAGTAATGAAAACTGAAGAAAAAATTGACGATGCATTTTTTACTGATCCGGATGGAAATATAGTCCCTTTAGGTTATATACCTCGACCAACAGATCAACGTTTTAATTTCAGCCTGTTTTTCCAGGATTTTTTACCCAGAAACCCGAGCTATAAAGTAAGCCTTGCATTGGTTTATGGAAGCGGATTGCCATTATCACCACCAGCAGAGCAAAAAACCAGAAATATTACAACCATGCCTGCTTACAGAAGGGTCGATATAGGTTTTTCAAAAGAATTGATTGGTGTTTCCAGTAAATTCAGTGAAAACAGTTTCTTCCGTAATATTAAATCAATGTGGATAACTGCAGAGGTTTTTAATCTGCTTGAAATTAACAATACCATAAGCTATCTTTGGATAAAAGATATTTCCAATAATATGTATGCAATACCTAATTATCTCACATCCCGACTTATTAATGTAAAACTCATTACCCAGTTCTAGCCTCTGTCGTTTTGTCACCTTTTGTCACAAAATCCAA
>SLOJ01000199.1 GCA_007132585.1 Bacteroidales bacterium
CAATTAAGTCTACAAAAACGACCATACCCTTTTTAAAAGAAAACGAATTTGATTACTCAGTGCTGGTAAAATGGATGGGAGATGACTATCATAAGTGGACCTGGTTAATGTTTATTCCCATTGTTATACTCATCATAACTGCTGTTTCAAATGGTGCAAATATTACTGATGGTCTTGATGGTCTTGCCACAGGCACATCAGCCATTATAGGAATAGCATTGGGAGTATTGGCATATGTGTCGGGTAACATAATTTTTTCTGATTACCTGAATATAATGTATATACCCAATACCGGTGAAATGGTTGTGTTTATTGCAGCTTTTGTTGGCGCCTGTGTGGGTTTTCTTTGGTATAATTCATACCCTGCACAGGTTTTTATGGGTGATACCGGAAGCCTTGCCCTGGGAGGAATCATAGCTGTTTTCGCCATAAGCATCCGTAAGGAACTTCTGATACCTATTTTGTGCGGAATATTTTTTATGGAGAGTTTATCCGTTTTAATGCAGGTAGGATGGTTCAAATTTACCCGGTGGAGATTCGGAGAAGGAAGAAGAATATTTAAAATGGCTCCCCTTCACCATCATTTTCAGATGTTGGGATATCATGAAGCCAAAATAGTACAACGATTTTTAATTGTAGGTATCATCCTGGCGGTTATATCTATAATAACTCTGAAAGTGAGGTAAAGAAAATGATTAGCCCTGATATTGCCGTTCTGGGCGGAGGTGAAAGCGGGGTGGGAGCAGCTATCCTGGCCAAGAAAAAAGGATTTGATGTTTGGTTGTCCGATATAGGCACCATCAATGAAAAATATAAAAACGTTCTTTCAAATTATGGAATAAGGTGGGAAGAAAAGCAACATAGTAAGAAACTGATTCTTTCAGCAGGGCAAATCATTAAAAGCCCCGGGATACCTGATCATGTTGAAATTATAAAAATGGCTCATGAACTGAGTATTCCGGTGATATCAGAGATTGAGTTTGCCGGTCGATACACCGATGCTTTCAAAATATGTATTACAGGAAGCAATGGTAAAACAACTACAACCCTGCTTACGGGGCATATACTTAAAAACGCCGGATATAATGTGGGAGTGGCTGGTAACGTAGGACAAAGCTTTGCATGGCAGGTGGCAGAAAAAGATCACGATTATTATGTGCTGGAGATATCAAGTTTTCAACTTGATGGAATGTACGATTTTAAGGCCGACGTGGCGGTACTGCTGAATATTACTCCCGATCATCTTGACAGGTACGACAATCAGTTTGAAAACTATGTACAGTCAAAGTTCAGGATAGTTCAGAATCAAACAGCCGCTGATCATTTTGTCTATTTTCAGGATGATCCTGTTATAGCCGGTCAAATAAAAAAAATGAATATTCCATCCCACTTGTATCCATTTTCGGGCAATCAAAATGGAAATGATGGAGCATGGTTTAAAAATGAAAAAACACTGGTTATCAATATAAACTCAGAAATATTTGAAATGGAAATCAAAGATTTAGCACTTACAGGACGTCACAATATTTATAACTCAATGGCTTCGGGCATTTCTGCACGACTTATTGATATACGTAAGGAAGTAATCAAGCAAAGCCTTGCAGATTTTGAAAATATTGAACATAGATTGGAACATGTTTCTGTTGTAAGAGGCATTGACTTTATAAATGACAGTAAGGCAACAAATATCAATTCTGCCTGGTATGCACTTGAGAGCGTAAACAAACCTGTAATATGGATTGTGGGTGGTATGGATAAAGGCAATGATTATAGCCAGCTAACCGAACTGGTAAAAAACAAGGTTAAAGCAATCGTGTGTCTGGGTAAAGATAATACCCGTATACTTGAAGCCTTCGGTAATATCATTCCCGGTATCATAGAAACCACAAGTGCAGAGGATGCTGTAAAAACTGCATACTATCTTGGACAGAAAGGTGATGTTGTATTGCTTTCACCTGCCTGCGCCAGTTTTGATCTGTTCGAAAACTTTGAAGATCGCGGACAGCAATTCAAAAAAGCAGTTTTCGATCTGTAAAATGCTTAAAGCACTAAATAGTTATAACAACAAAAACGCAAATGCATGAAAGCCATACTTGGTAAATTACACGGTGACAGGGTTATCTGGCTGATAGTGGCATTTTTATCGCTGTTTTCCATTCTGGCTGTTTACAGCTCTACCGGAACACTTGCGTACCGTTATCAGGCAGGCAATACCGAGTATTACCTTGTTAAGCATCTTATCATTATGCTTATGGGTTTGTTTCTGATGTTTGTAGCACATAAAATCAAGTACACATACTACTCTCGGCTTTCCCAACTGGCATTGTTCATTGCTGTTCCATTGCTTATTCTCACCCTGGTAATGGGAACCAATATCAATGAAGCAAATCGTTGGTTAACCTTACCGGTTATAAATATTACTTTCCAAAGTTCCGATTTTGCCAAGTTGGCACTTATAATATATATAGCCAGGATGCTTACCAAGAAACAGGATCAGATTAAAGACTTTAAATCGGCTTTTCTGCCCATTATTCTTCCCGTAATTGTGGTATGTGCATTCATTTTGCCTGCAAACCTTTCAACGGCAATTATTCTCTTCTCTACATCAGTAGTACTTATGTTTATAGGAAGAGTGAGTTTAAAATATATTATGGCGCTCGTGGTTTTTGGGGTGCTTCTCATAAGCCTTTTTATGATTGTTTTACTAAATTCGCCTGATACCGGTCGTTTCTTTACATGGAAAAACCGGATAGAGAATTTTGTTAGCGATGATGGTGACAGATACCAGACTGATCAGGCAAAAATTGCCATTGCAACAGGCGGTATTGCCGGAAAAATGCCAGGTAATTCTGTGCAGAGAAACTTCCTGCCCCAGGCATACTCCGATTTTATTTATGCAATTATTATTGAAGAATATGGCTTAATTGGAGGGTCAATAGTATTGTTGCTTTACCTTATCTTATTATTTCGCGGAGTAAGAATTGCTCACCGAAGTCCCGGAACCTTTGGCGCTCTGCTTGCCGCAGGCCTTACATTTAGCCTGGTGTTTCAGGCAATGATAAATATGGCTGTTACCGTGGGACTATTGCCCGTAACAGGCCAGCCCCTTCCCATGGTAAGTATGGGTGGTACATCGTTGTGGTTTACCAGCCTTGCAATAGGAATTATTTTAAGTGTCAGCCGTAAGGTGGAAGAAATGGAGGAAAAGGAAGGAGGTGAGTATGTTGCGGCCTGATAACCTGAAAGTGATTATTGCCGGTGGAGGTACTGGAGGTCATGTATTTCCTGCAATTGCCATAGCCAATGCAATAAGGACAAAGGTCTATAATGCCAGGATTTTGTTTGTAGGGGCAAAAGGCAGGCTCGAAATGCAAAAGGTTCCTGCGGCCGGCTACCATATCATAGGTCTTAACATATCGGGTTTGCAGCGGCGAATTACATGGAAAAATCTGCTGGTTCCCTTAAAGCTCATTGACAGTATAGTAAGATCAAAAAATATAGTAAAACGGTATAAGCCCGATATAGTTATCGGTGTGGGAGGCTATGCAAGCGGCCCTTTGGTAAGGGCAGCAGCAAAACAGGGAATACCAACGCTTATTCAGGAGCAAAACTCATATGCCGGCTTAACAAATAAACTGCTGGCAAAAAAGGTAAACAAGATTTGTGTGGCCTATGAAGGGATGGAAAGGTTTTTTCCGGCCGATAAAATTTATTTGACAGGCAATCCTGTGCGTGATGATATCCTAAAGGCAGCAGACAAAAAGCAAATAGGGCTTGAGTTTTTCAACCTAAGTAACGAAAAAAAGGTGGTTTTGGTTGTGGGTGGAAGTCTGGGTGCCCGATCAATGAATGAAGCGATAAAAGATAGTATAAAGGAACTGGTTGATAATAATTTGCAAATTATATGGCAAACCGGTAAGTTTTTTTCTCAGCAGGCAAAGAATGTTTCGAATGATAAAAAAGGAATAAGCGTTCATGCTTTTATTGACAGGATGGATCTGGCTTATGCTGCCAGTGATCTGGTGGTGTCGCGTGCGGGTGCTATTGCAGTAAGCGAAATTTGTGCTCTTCAGAAACCGGCAATCCTGGTTCCGTCACCATATGTTGCTGAAGATCATCAAACCCGCAATGCCATGGCACTGGTAAATATAAATGCTGCCGTGTTGGTTGCAGATAAAGATGCCCGGGATAAACTTGGGTCAGCCATTCTTGATTTGATCTTTGATGAGAATAAAATATATAAACTAAAAGAAAGTATTGCCAGAATGTCATACCGCGATGCAGCAAGTAATATTGCCGGAGTGGCATTAAGTCTGGTAAAAAATTAATATATGCACACAAACGATATTCATAGTATTTATTTTCTCGGTATCGGGGGTATTGGCATGAGTGCCCTGGCAAGGTATTTTCTTTGGCAGGGTAAGTCCGTTTCAGGTTATGACAGAACGAAAACATCGCTGACACGTGCCCTCGAAGCCGAAGGAGCTAAAATACATTATCGTGAAGAACCTCAAAATATTCCCTTTGATGTTGATATCGCTGTGTATACACCTGCCATTCCTGCAACAAACAAGGAATTTGTTTTCCTTAGAAAGAGAAATACCAGGTTGATAAAACGTGCTGAAATGCTAGGGTTTATTTCTTCCGAAATACCCACCATTGCAGTGGGCGGAACCCATGGAAAAACTACAGTTACCACTATTATTGCACATATCTTTAAAACTGCAGGTGCTGAATTTTCTGCATTCATGGGTGGCATAAGTGCAAATTACAATACCAACTTTATTGGATCAGAAAACCCCGGATGGATCATTGCCGAAGCTGATGAATACGACAGGTCATTCCTGCATCTGAAACCACGTATTGCTATCATTACCTCCATGGACCCCGACCATCTTGATGTTTATGGTAGTTTTCAGAATCTGGAAGAATCCTTTACGAAATTTGCAAAAAATGTTGGAAATGATGGTAAGTTGATAGTACATCAATCATTGCAGGGAAAAGATTTAGGTGATGCTGAAAAGTATTACTATGCACTGCACGATGGTAAGAGATTTAAAATTGATGAAGTAAAACTATCAGATGGTGCTTATAACTGTATTATAAGCTGGCCCGAGAACAAGCATTCATTCAGGTTTCATTTACCTGGCCGGCATAATCTTGAGAATGCTCTTGCAGCGGTTTCAGCAGCAATAACAGCCGGATTGCCATGGACAAGGATAAAGGAAGCTCTGGAAACTTACCAAGGAGTAAAACGACGTTTTGAAATCCACCTTAACAGGCCCGATATTGTTTTTGTTGATGATTATGCGCACCATCCATCAGAGATCAAAGCATGTATCAACGCTGCTCGTGAATTCTTCCCGGGAAGAAAAATAACAGGAGTATTTCAACCTCACCTGTATTCAAGAACCAGGGATTTTGCAGATGGATTTGCTGAAACACTCGAAAAGCTTGACGAAATTATCCTTTTGCCAATTTATCCGGCCAGGGAATTGCCCATTGAAGGTGTAAATTCTGAAATGATATTTAATAAGCTTAAGAACGGTAATAAATTCCTGATGGACGGGGATGAGCTTATGGAACATCTTAAAAACAAACAACCTGATGTTTTAATAACAATGGGCGCAGGAAATATTGATCAATATGTTGAATCCATTAAAGAAAGGCTTGAGAAATGATAAAAAGAGTATTAGCCATTATCTTGTATTCTGTTATTCCTCTTGGGATTTTTATTCTTTTGGGATTTGCAGTGGAGAGCAACAGGAATATACCCTGCAAAAACCTTTTTGTAGAAGTTAAGGGTAATCAATTTTTTGTAGATTCGGCTTATGTTGCTGGCAGGATCATATCGCAGTTTGGCCTTGAAGATGAAAAAACGATCGGGGAAATATCACTCAGAAACATCGAAGATCTTGTAAGTAAGATTTATTATGCCGAAAGCAGCCAGGTTTACAGAACCATTGATGGCGACATAAAGGTGAATGTGAAACAACGCGAACCCATTGCACGTGTAATCAATTCGCATAACGAGTCCTTTTATATTGATTCAAAAGGAAAGTTGATGAAAACATCTGATCGTTACACGGCGCGGGTAGTGGTTGTAACAGGTTATATTACAGCAAGGTATTCTCCAAACCTGGATCTTTATGCTGTTGAAAATCATGATGAAATCAGTCATTCCCAAAAAGTACTTATGGGTCTTAATGAGTTGATCATATACATCAATGATAATTCATTCTGGAATGCCTGGATAGATCAGGTATATGTTACACGGGCCGGTAATTTTGAGCTGGTTCCCAAAAACGGGGCTCATGTTATAGAATTTGGCAAAGCTGAAAATATCGACGAAAAGTTTAATAAACTCCTGTTGTTTTATCAAAATGGACTTACCCATTTGGGTTGGAACAGTTACAACAGGCTAAATTTAAAATTTAAAAACCAGATTGTTTGTTCAAAATAAATGCTGCTATGGTACCAACTGAAATTATTGTAGGTTTAGACATTGGCTCAACAAAGATTGCTTGTATTGTTGGGCGAAAAAATGAATACGGAAAAGTAGAAATTCTTGGACTGGGGAAAAGTCCATCGCTTGGTGTAAGCCGGGGTGTTGTGGCGAATATCCAGCATACTGTTGACTCTATCCGGGCCGCCGTTAATGAGGCGGAGCAAAAGTCGGGTGTAGAGATCAGGGTGGTTAATGTGGGTATTGCCGGTCAGCATATCCGTAGTCTTCAGCACCGCGGAAGCATAATGCGTAACACAATTGATGAGGAGATTGAGCAAAATGATGTTGATAACCTCATTGATAACATGTACAAACTGGTGCTGCCACCCGGCCAGGAGATCATTCATGTTATACCACAGGATTATATTGTTGATAATGAACAGGGTATCAGAATACCTATCGGTATGGCAGGAATTTGTCTGGAAGCCAATTTTCATATTATTACTGGCCAGTTAGCAGCAGCGCGAAATATTGAAAAATGTGTTTCCAAAGCAGGGCTTGAAATTGCAGAGTTGATTCTTGAGCCGCTGGCCTCATCAGAAGCTGTTTTAAGCGCCGAAGAAAAAGAAGCAGGCGTGGCACTGATAGATATCGGTGGTGGTACAACCGATATTGCCATCTTTCAGGATAATATTATCCGCCATACAGCTGTAATTCCTTTGGGCGGAAATGTGATAACAGAAGATATTCGTGAAGGATGCTCCATTATCAAAACGCAGGCTGAAGCATTGAAAGTGAATTTTGGCTCTGCCCTGGCAAGTGAAAATCGCGATGAGGAAATTGTTTCTATACCCGGATTAAAAGGAAGGGATCCCAAAGAAATCTCTCTTAAAAACCTGGCCAATATTATTCAGGCCAGAACCGAAGACATTATTGAACAGGTTTACTACGAAATTCGCAATTCAGGTTTTGAGAACAAGCTGATTGCCGGTATTGTACTTACCGGTGGCGGCAGTCAATTGAAGCATATTGCTCAACTCACATCTTTTATGACCGGTATGGATACACGCATTGGTTATCCTGGTGAACATTTGGGCAAAGCACCATCTGATGAAGTCGCCAAGCCCATGCATGCCACCGGTGTTGGCCTGGTATTACAAGGATTCCTGAATGCTGAAAAACAAAAAAACAGAAACAGTTCCAAAGTGATCAATCATTCCGAAAAAACCAAGGGCAACTTCTTTGATATGATCCTGCAAAGAGGTAAGCAATTTTTCGAGAATGACAGCTCTGATTAGGCCGAAATTATTAACAATTTCACCTAAAAAGCTGTTGATAAAATATTTAATTGTCACAATTCCAAAATTTTCTAAATAACTACCTTAGAACCAGAAAATATGATAAAAGATATGATCAATTTCGATTTACCAAAAAACCAATCATCAGATATTAAAGTGCTGGGTGTTGGAGGCGGAGGTAGTAATGCTGTAAATTACATGTTCAAGCAAGGTATTGAAGGTGTTGATTTTATAGTGTGCAATACCGATGCACAGGCACTCGACAATAGCCCTGTACCCAATAAGATACAGCTGGGTGTAAGCCTGACCGACGGTCGTGGCGCCGGAAGCATCCCGGAGGTTGGCAAAAATGCTGCCATTGAAGATATCGAAAGGATACGCGAAATCCTGGAAAAAAACACCAAAATGCTCTTCATTACTGCCGGTATGGGCGGTGGTACCGGCACCGGTGCAGCTCCCGTTATTGCCAAAGCATCAAAAGAAGCCGGTATATTAACCGTTGGTATCGTTACCATTCCTTTTGCTTTTGAAGGCAGAAAAAGGAGAATGCAGGCCGAAGAAGGACTAAAGGAACTTAAAGAAAGCGTAGATGCGCTTATAGTAATTTGTAATGATAAGTTACGCGAATTATACGGTAATCTTTCTGTTACCGAAGCTTTTTCAAAGGCCGATAATGTTCTTACTACTGCTGCCAAGGGAATTGCAGAAATTATAACCCTTACCGGTGGTGTAAATGTTGACTTTGCCGATGTAAAAACAGTTATGTCGGGCAGTGGAGTTGCCATTATGGGAAGTGGTAACGCAGAAGGTGAAAGCCGCGCAAGCAAGGCGGTGGAAATGGCCCTTGCTTCTCCTCTGCTTAATGATAACAATATAAGAGGAGCCAGCAACGTACTGCTCAATATCATAAGTGGCAAAGAAGAAATACTTATGGATGAAATTACCGAAATAACCGATTATATTCAAATGGAAGCAGGTTCTACTGCTGATATTATATGGGGATACGGCAAGGATGAAAACCTCGGCAATAAAATTAATGTAATTATTGTTGCAACAGGATTTGGCGAAAACTCTGATCTGGGGTTTAACCTGGATGTAAAACCGGCCAAAAAAGTTGTTCGTAACCTTGATGATACTGTTAAAGAGAAGAATGTTGAGAAAAAAGAAGAAGACAAGGAGAAAATGAAGCTCATATCTCGCAAAACTTCTTCAGGACAATCAGGAGGGTCTTCAACAAAAGACAACAATACCGAAAGTTCGTCCTACAGTTTTAATTTTGATGTAGATACAGATTCTGATTCGGATAATGATAAGCTTAAGCCCCGTTTTGTTGAACCGACTGATGAAAAGACTCCTGCAGGTAAAACGGATAAAGGAAAAGTAACAAGAGATGACGATAAAAAGGAAGATGACCATCTAAATGATTTTGACCTGCGGAAAAAAGCTATTGAACGTGAGCAGAGGCTAAGAGATCTGAGTCTGAAACTGAAAACACCCGAAGGGTTGCAAGATCTTGAAAAGGAACCTGCCTATGTAAGAAGGAATGTTTCGCTGAATAAAGTACCGGCAAGTTCTGAATCACACGTTTCAAGATATACTCTCATTGACGAAGAGGGTAAAACCCAGATCAAATCCAATAATTCTTTTCTTCATGATAATGTTGATTAAGTGTTTGGCTGTAATTTTTGCTTGGCCTTCCGCATTTTGTGGGAGGCCTTTTTTATAACCCATTGTTTGTTTTTTCAATTTTTCTTTCGCTAATGAAGTGGCTATTTTTTTGTAGATTTGCAGAGTTTTTAGCACTGTAAATTTTTAACATAGCTGTCCGTTATGTTTTTCAAATCTCCTTGTTTTTATGCGTAAACCGCTTTATTTAATAGTTTTAAGTTTTTTTGTAATTGCCCTCTGGAGTTGTGAATCTGACGATCCTGATAAAATCGCTGAAAGAGACAGACAGAAACTACTGGATTATATCGAAGAGAATGAGCTTGATGCCAATGAGCATTCATCAGGTTTGTTTTATGTTGTTGAAAGGGTAGGCACCGGTTCTGTTGAACCGAATTTAAATTCCTTAATTAAAATCAGGTATACAGGTTATTTACTTGACGGTACTGTTTTCGATGCAAGCAATGGTGCCAATTTAAGGCTGGGAGGTACCATAAGAGGCTGGCAAATTGGAATACCACTTTTCAGAGAAGGAGGGAAGGGTATTCTTTTAGTTCCTTCAGCTTTGGGCTATGGCACATGGGCACAACCCGGTATCCCACGGAATTCGTGTCTTGTTTTTGAATTTGAATTACTTGGAATTATTTAAAATCAAGATATGATCCACTTACATGAGTGTAATGCGCTTAAAAAACATTGAAAATGCCTGATGGTTTAAATTTTCCCGCTGAGGCGTAACAGGCATCCGACCGATGTATTAACAAAATTATTTTCTGATGAAACGCTGGAACAGTCTCCAACATAAGCTTTCATGGTATAAAGAATGGCCGGTAAAATACATGTTTAAGTTTATAGTACCTGCAGATATGGATAAAATTGCAAGGGTTGAATCATTATTTGCAAACCATGCAACTATATACCGAAAAGAATCGAAAAAAGGAAATTATGTGAGTATTACTGCAAAACAAAATATGTATGATCCCGAGCAAATCATCGAAATTTACAAAAAGGCCTCATTGATAGAAAATATTGTAAGCCTGTAAAGTTTAAAAACTTATAATTGTAATTAACTATCTTTGCACACAAAATTTAAAGCAATTACGAATGGCGAATATCAGAGATTTAAAAAAAGATATCAATTTCCTTATGGAGGAAGTGATAGAAACCTGTTTTTTACATTATCATCTGAAAGGAAATGATAAGAAAGAAAAGGAGAAGATTGATCAGATCATTGACGAAATAATTTTAAAACGAAATGAATTGATCCAAAAGGTGAACAATCCAGATGTTAAAGAAGGTAAACAACCCGGGAAAAAATACTACACTGATATTATCAGTGATATGGTCAAAAAGGCTGAAGAATCTTTTGAAAAGCTAAATGTTTCTGAAAAGTGACACTTTGTAAGTGATTAAAAGGAGGGGACATTTCTTTCACAATGTCCCCTTTTTTTTGAGTAATTTCAATTATTCAGTTAATAAAAATCGGGTTGTAAATAATTGGGTTGAATGAAAATGATAAACTGTCTGCTATAAACATAAAGGATCATGAGAGAAAAGTCACCATACAATAAAAATAACAGGAAAGGGCGTATTGAAAAACAATCACCAGGAAGAGGAAAAGGAATAGGAAAAGGTAACCAGCGTTATACAAAACCAGATTCCGGTTCTGATTCAGAATCATCTGACAAAAGAAAAGATACCAGGCCATACAGTAAAGGAGCTGGTAAGCCTGCTTTCAGGAAAAAGTGGGGAGATTCTGATTTTAAAAGGAGCGGAAAAAAAGGCCAGGAACCTCCAAAAAGATCAACCGATGGTAAAACAAGGTTGAATAAATTTATAGCCAATTCAGGAGTTTGTTCCCGCCGCGAAGCAGATATGCTTATAACTGCCGGGGTTGTTACTGTAAACGGGAAAATAGTTACTGAGTTGGGTACGAAAATCAATCCTGGCGACGTTGTTGTTTACGATGGTAAAAAACTGACGGCCGAAAAGAAGGTATATCTGCTTTTAAACAAACCAAAGGATTATATTACCACTGCCGATGATCCCCAGGGGCGAAAAACAGTAATGGAACTGGTTAAAAATGCAGGCAGGCAGCGGCTTTATCCGGTTGGCAGGCTCGACAGAAATACCACAGGTTTACTGATAATGACAAATGATGGAGATCTGGCAAAAAAACTGACCCACCCGAAACATGGTGTCAGAAAGATTTATCATGTTCATCTTGATAAACCGGTAACTAAGGCAGATATACAGGAAATAGCAACAGGTGTTGTGCTGGATAATGAAAAAATTGTTCCCGATGTAATTGATTATGCAGGGAAGAGTGAAGATAAAACCCAGGTGGGGATTGAGCTACATTCGGGTCAGAACAGGGTGGTAAGAAGAATCTTCGAATCACTCGATTATAAGGTTTTGAAACTAGACAGGGTGGTTTTTGCCGGGCTGACAAAAAAAGATCTTCCCCGCGGTAAATGGCGATACCTATCCGAAAAGGAGGTCAGTTTTCTTAAAATGATCAGGTAGACCCGGTTCAAAATCCAAAAAAGCTTAAAGGCGCAACCTGGCTGCTGTTATTACGTATTAATAATAAATTGGGTTTGGATTTATCAAATGATCAGGTTCTTTAAGGATAACAAAACATATATCTGGCAGTTTACCCGCCTTGCAATTATATCAGGTCTGGTATTTGGTATTGCCCTTATTCTCGTAATGAGTATACTGGCCTGGTTCTACCATGATAATGTTAAAGAAAGTTTTCTTGCAAGGGTAAATGAAGGTCTGAGAACAGAGATTTTTGTTGAAGATATATCTCTAAACATTTTCAGAAATTTTCCTTCAGTATCACTCACCCTGAGTAATGTTACCATGTTGGGATCAGCTCAGCCCGCTGACACACTGCTTAGTGCACGCAAAATATACTTCAGATTCGGTATTCCTGATATGATCAGGGGGAATTACACGGTAAAACAACTTGAAATTGCCCAGGCCCGAATAAATATGAGGCTTCTCTCAGACGGAACAAACAACTATACTTTTTGGGAAGCAACAAAACAGGACACTGAGTCTGTTGATTCGGGTGACTTTTCTTTTCAGCTTCAAAGTGTTGTTTTTAATAGAGTTGAATATGTTTTTCAGGATACCGGCAATGATCATATTGTAAAATTACTTTTACGTAAGGCCAAAATGAAAGGCGATTTTACACGTGATACATATACAATGGAATTTAAAGGCGATTTGTACCTCGATGAGCTAAAAACTTCAGGCACATTAATGGCCGGTGAACGCAATATGAATGTTGATTTTATTCTGAATGTATATAACAACAATGCCTTAAGAGTAAGTAAAGGGAATTTTACTTTTGGAAGTCATGAATTTTCATCTGAGGGCATACTTGATCTTTCATCCGATGAAGGCTGGATTGATCTGGAAATATCTGCACAAAAGGTTATGCTTGATGAACTAATACATGATCTGCCCCCTGCATATGCAAAATATTTTGAGGGTTACAGAAGCAAAGGAGAACTTTATTTTGATGCCGTAATTAAAGGTCCGGTAAGCCAGGGTGAAAGTCCACAAATGCAGGCCAGCTTTGGTATTGATAAAGGTGAAATATTCCATCGGAGGGCTGGTATCAACGTTGAAAATATTTCTTTTGATGCCGTTTATTCAAACGGATCTCAAAAAAGCAAGAAAACATCAAAACTGGCATTAAACGATTTTCAGGCAAATTTGAACGAAGGTATCATTAAGGGTAAAGGGTCATGGTACAATTTTGAAGAACCTGAACTCGATTTCAAGCTTTTTTCTGATATCAATGCGCGGGAGTGGGTTAAAATCATGCAACTGGATACTATTACTCATGCTTCAGGCGATTTATTTGTTGATGTGGAGTTCAAGGGTAAGCTATATCATAACAATGCCTTTACCACAAAGCACTTTATGACAAGCCAGATGAAGGGCGAAATTAAGGCTCGTAATTTCAATATGAAGCTTAAAAATGATCCACTGGATTATAATTCTGTTAATGCCGATTTCCTTTTCAATAACAATGATGTAATTGTTGAGAAATTTTCAGGCAGCGCATCTGAGAGCAGTTTTGATATGAACGGTTATTTTCGCAATGTTTTACCATGGCTATTCATTGATAATGAGCGCTTAATGGTTGATGCCAACTTAAAATCGGGAAATCTGAATTTTAATCAGCTTTTACAACACAATGTAAGTGAAAGTGATACTACTTACAGGCTTCGCCTTTCCGATAAGATAGATTTTAACCTTAGGGGTGATATTGACAAACTAACTTTCCGCAAATTTGAAGCAGAAAATGTGCAGGGTACATTAAGTATGCGCAACAAAGTTTTTTACGCCGACAATATTTCCATTGCCACCATGAAAGGTATCATTCATGCATCGGGTTTCATTAACGGGAAAAATGATGATTTTCTCATAATAGGATGCAATGCTACCTTTCATAATGTTGATGTGCATGATTTGTTTTATCAGATGGGGAATTTCGGACAAACCAGCATTATAGATGAAAATCTTCAAGGTAGAATTACTGCACAGGCAAATTTTGTTTCACGATGGAGCCCCTCTCTTGAAATTGACTGGAACACGCTTGAAACTACTGCTGATATCAGGGTAGAGAATGGCGAACTGATCAATTACAAACCTATGCTCGCTTTATCACGATTTATCAGGGTGGGTGACCTGAACCGGGTAAAATTCTCTACCCTGGAAAATCAGATCAGGATAAAGGAACAGAAGATCATAATCCCTGATATGGAAATTAATTCCGATGCGATCAATATTAAACTTGCCGGGGAGCATAGTTTCAATAATGAAATTGAATATCGTTTACAGGTGCTTTTATCTGATTTACTGGCCCGGCAAAATCGACAAAACCGAAACCCGCAGGAAGAATATGGAGATATTATTGATGACGGCTTAGGACGTACAACTCTGTTTTTGTTGATTACCGGTACTATTGACGATCCGGTTTTCAAATATGACAGTAAAGGGGTAAGAGAAAAACTACGGGAAGATTTCAGGCAGGAACGGGAAAATTTGCGAAATATCCTGAGAGCTGAATTCGGACTGGATAAAAATGATACTTTGCCTGATGGTACTCCCAGACAACCATCACAACGTGAGAAAGAAAAACAAGAGATACGTGAGCGCGAAAAAGGTAAATTTGTTATTGAATGGGATGATGATTAATTTTAAAAAAGGTAAATTCTTAAGATTTCTTGTATGGTAAAAACTTCCGATTTTATTTTTAAAGCCGGAAACGGGCTTTCCTTATTCAATCCTTCCTTCTCAGAAAATTATTCTTCAAAAAAGGAAACTACACCTCTTTTCGATGAACAAATTAAAACTTTACGCAAGCTGCAAAGTATGTTATATGCACAAGCAAGGCATGGAGTACTTATTATTTTGCAGGCGATGGATGCAGGCGGTAAAGATGGTGTAATTAAACACGTTATGTCAGGAGTAAATCCTCAGGGCTGTCAGGTAAAAAGCTTCAAAGCTCCATCAAGTAAAGAGTTGGCCCATGATTTTATGTGGAGATGCTTTAAGGCAATGCCCGAAAGAGGCAACATTGGTATTTTTAACCGTTCTTATTATGAAGAGGTTCTTATTGCAAAAATCCATCCCCGTCTTCTTGCCAATCAAAACCTGCCTTTTTACCATAGCAAGCTCCATAAAGATCAGCAATTCTGGAATACACGTTATCAGGATATCGTGAATATTGAAAAATATTTTGTTCACAATGGCTATACTGTATTGAAATTTTTTCTTAATATTTCGCATGAAGAACAAAAGAGACGTTTTCTTTCACGTATTGAAAATCCTGAGAAAAACTGGAAGTTTATGATGAGTGATGTTATAGAACGACAACACTGGCATGAATATCAAAGTGCCTATAAGGAAATGCTTGAAAATACATCGCATGAACCGGCACCTTGGTATGTAATTCCTGCTGATAAAAAATGGTATATGCGACTGGTGATAAGTAAAATCATTGTGGAAAAACTCAATAAACTTGATTTAAGTTATCCACAGGTAAATGATAAACATATTGAAGACATGAGCAAGGCTAAAGAAATGCTTAACAATGAATAAATGAACATTGAGCATTAAGCGTATTATTGAAACCTTCAAAATAATATTGGATCATGCCATACGTTAACATTTAGAATATAATCACAATAACTCACATGATTTTCAGTTAGGGGAATTATTGATTATTGAATTTCTGAAAACTAAATATCTTACTTTGAACATTTACAATAAAAAGCAACGCTGGAAGATCTATTTGCTGGGATTTGCAGCCGCAATAGTTGGTTTATCTCTTTATTATACCAACATCATTGTTAATAAGATTGCTGACGATGAAATACAGAAAGTTCGGATTTGGGCCGATGCTGTTCAGAACAGGGCAAACCTGGTACTTGTTACAGAAGCGTTCTTTGATGAAATGCGAAAAGAAGAACGCAAAAGGGTAACACTTTGGGCCGAAGCCACCCGCAGATTTGTTGAAGATGAAGGAGGCGATATATCGTTTTATGGCCAGATAATTGAAGAAAACACCACCATACCTGTTTTGCTGGTAAACTCAGAAAATATCATCACATCGCATAACAATCTTGATTTAAATGGCGATTCCCCGGTTAACCTTGAAGGAAAGCCTTTTACCGGTGAAATTAAGGAACAATTCTCAGTTTACGATCCCATACCCATTACCTATGAAGGTTATGTCGATTACCTGTATTATCAGGACTCGTGGTTGTTTACCAATATGCGCAGGGTAATGGATGATCTTATAGATTCATTTCTTAGTGAAGTGGTTATTAACTCAGCCAATGTTCCGGTAATTATTACAGATAGTGCCAAAACCCATATCATTGCTTCCGGTAATATCGGCAACGGTGATCTTGGCGATAGCACGTATGTGCAGCAGACCATTAACGCAATGGCTGATCGCAATAAACCACTTATTATCGAATTGCCTCAACACGGAACCTGCCATGTGTTTTACACCCATTCTTTTCTGCTAACGCAGTTAAGATATTATCCAATAGCGCAGTTTCTGGCAGTAGGTATTTTCTTACTTGTAGCTTATATTCTTTTCAGTACCGCACGCAATGCAGAGCAAAATCAGGTTTGGGTGGGCATGTCAAAAGAAACAGCACATCAGTTAGGAACACCCATCTCCTCATTAATGGCCTGGGTTGAGTTATTGAAGAATAAAGGGGTTGATGAAGCCACCATCAAAGAAATCCAGAAAGATGTGGGACGCTTGGAAAACATTACCGAAAGATTCTCAAAAATTGGTTCTGCACCAAAACTTACACCATACCCCATTGCCGATGCTGTAAAAGAGAGTATTGACTATATGAGAACACGTACCACACAAAAGGTAAAGTTTTCTGTAAATGATCATACAAATGAAAATCCTCATGTTCCCATAAACCTGAACCTTTTTGGGTGGGTACTTGAGAATATCTGCAAAAATGCAGTAGATGCCATGTCGGGTAACGGCTCTGTAATGGTGGATATCTATAAGAACCATAAACGGGTATTTATTGACATAACCGACACAGGTAAGGGCATTCCCAAAGGAAAATTCAAAGACATCTTCCAGCCCGGGGTTACAAGTAAAAAACGGGGCTGGGGTTTAGGGCTCTCGCTCAGCAAAAGGATAATTGAAAACTATCATAAAGGGAAAATATTTGTAAAGTCTTCTTCTGCCCATGGCACGAAATTTAGAATAGAGCTAAAACTTTAACCTTTTCGAACCTCCATCTTTCAATCCTGTATAGTCGGGATTTTGAAACCTCGTTTCTCAGCATCATACATTTGGAGGGTGTCTCAAAAACCAGATGTAAGCTGGATGCTGAGCCAGTCGAAGCGCTTATGTGTCTGATAATTAGCAGACGTTTTGACAAGTTCAATGATTAAAAGGCAGATTCAAGACAGCTTCTTTGAACTTTCAGTTCTCGACATCAAACATCAAACATCATACATTTGACATAATATCACCTTATTATTCTTATTTTTGTATCAGATGAAAACTTTGTTGATATGAATCTATACATATTAAAACATACGTCAACTGCCAATGTAATTTTGATTTTTGTGTTGCTGGTTTCATTCAGTGCAATGTCAGTTGACAAGTTAATGATGAAGATGGAAAGCCAGAGTCTTCATAAAGGGAAAGTGGTAAAAGTAGAAGCTGAGCTTTTTTTTCAGGCAACCAGCGGACGTATGATCACACGTTATATTAATCCGGCACATAGGGTAATGGTTTCAAATAATAAGGGTGAAGTTGCAGTGTACAATGAAAAAGAAAATACAGTTACTTATGAGCAGGGGGCAGAATATTCCACTGAATCAGGGTTGATTCATTTTTTTCTGCAAGGCAAAACAAATGATCTGGGGTTATCAGATTTTGGCTTTCAGCAGATGAGTACCGAGTTTAATGATAACCTGGTAATAACCGAATGGTTTCCGCCTGAATCGCTCTATCATATTTACAACAGAGTTGAACTGGTACACGAAGATTTTATTCCTATTTATGCGGCGTATTACGACGCACAGCGAAAATTAGCAAAAAAAGTATATTACTCTGATTTTCATTATATGGGCGATGTTTACCTGCCGGGACTGATTACCGAATTCAATTATATTGGAAATGATTCCATAATAAATCGTATACGGTTTACCGATATCAAGGTAAACCATCAGGCTGTTAGTCCATGGTTTAACTTTGAAATTCCTTCAGATGCTAGACTCAATAAATAAATTATTCCTATTCTTTGCAATGGTTTTAATACCTGTGTTTTATTCCTATGCTTTAACCCCTGAATCAGATAAGCAACTATTGCAAGACAAACAGATAGATGAAAAAAATCTGATGCATGATCACGATATTCGTTTCATGAGAACCCGGTCAAACAATTTTTTTATACGTTACAATCCGGTAAGTCTTGCATTTGGTGGGCTTATGTATGTTTATCAGAGGTTTATTTCGCCACAACTACCATCAGAATGTTTATATGAGCATAACTGCTCTGATTTTAGCCGTGAGTTGATTTATAAATACGGGCTTGCAAAAGGTGTATTTACCACATCAGACCGGTTAATGAGGTGCAACCGGGTGTCAGCTCTGGATGTTCATCCCCTGTTGGTGAATGAAAAAACCGGCAAAGTAATAGAAACCATTGAAGTGTATAAAACAGATAAGTAATGGTTCAGTATCTAAAACCAAAATTTCTATTTATTGGTCTTGTTATCTGCCTGCAACTGAATCTTTATGGACAGGAAAAATTTACTCAGGAAATAAGGTTTATCAACCATATGCTTAACAGGCAAAACTTCGATGAAGCATTATTTCTACTTGAAAATTTTCATCCTGTTACAACCGATCAGCGCGATACAGTTAATTATTTACTGGGTTGGACCCTTTACGGGCAGAAAGAGTTAAGGACTTCAGCACATTATCTGGCACTGGTAAGCGAACAAAGCCCATTCCTGGAAAAATCAAGATTTTTTGCAGCTTACAATCATGCTTATCTCAGAGATACTGACGATGCTGTTACCTTTCTTAATATGTTTGACTCTTCCTTCTCCGATGAAGTTTTTTATATGAAGAATTTTCAACTTGCAGGTATCTCACTCCTTGACCGCAGGATGAATGATTTCGATGCATTGGCCGGTAGTTTTACGGGTACTTTAAGCATAACCGCAACGGAAGAACAAAGATTTCGTGATTACCGGCAGCGTATAGTTGATATGCCCCGGCGATCACCTTTTTTGGCAGGGCTGATGTCGGCTGCTGTTCCCGGGCTGGGTAAAATATACGCCGGTAAAACGGCTGAAGGTATTTCCGGTTTGCTTTATGTGGGAGCTATGATGGCCGTTTCGTTGGATTTCTACAATCGATTTGGTGGTAAAAGCCCGTTATTCTGGATTTCATCAGGTATATCAGGAATTTTTTATGTAGGAAATATATGGGGTAGTGTAACGGCAGTAAAAAGAGTACAAAACGAATTTAATTATGAAATTGATCAACGTATCTTACTTGATATGCATATTCCTTTGCGGAAGCTTTTCCCTTAATGCAGGCGTTCCGGTTGAAGAAGACTCTCTGCTGCTAAAGGCACAAGACCTGTATGAGCAGGGTGATTATTTTGAAGCGGGAATAGCTTTTGAAAGAGCATATTTTTTCTCTTCGGAGACTAAAACACGAATTCAGGCCAATATTGGCAGGGCAAGAGCGTTAAAACAAACCGGTGAGTTTTTAAAAGCACGGAATGATCTGCAAAGAAGTTTGCATTTACGTCAGTTTCCTGATTTGCACTTTGTCATTATGTACGAACTTGCGTTTTGTGAATATATGGCCGGGAACTATTCCAACTCTGCAGGTGTCCTCGGGCAGATCAAACACTTTTACCCCGAAAAATATGATCAGAATAAAATACTCCGCTTGGATGCACTGGCCAATGTAATGTCAGAAAATTTTATTGATGGCCAGGAAAGGACCCTTGAGTTAATCATGAAGATTGATTTGGATGCAGAAACTGCAGATAGCCTAATAGTCAGAACCATGCAGCTTTTTTGCGAATGCGCACAACCCTGGGAAAGATCCGTGAAAACTGCATCAAGGTTATCAACTTTTATTCCGGGTGCCGGGCAGGCCTATGCCGGGTATCCGGGGAAAGGTTTACTAAATGCCGGTTCGCAGCTTGTATCACTCGGGTTGGCAGCCTATATGGGGTATAATAACTTATTTGTAAGTGGTTTTGTGATCGGATTGGGGATGTTTCAGTCATTTTATTTCGGGGGAATCAGGCAGGCCGGCTATCTTGCTGAACAGAGGAACTTAAAAGAAATGGGTGCATATAAAGAACTGTTGAAAGATTTTATTATCGGACTAGATGATTAAAGAAAAAAACAAACCAGGATTTTGTTTTAAATTCCTGTGGTTGACCATTCTGGTCGTTTTTATGGGCGGAATGACATTCCAGTTGCGTGCAGCAGAATCTCTTGATGGTGATGCAAAAACTGCCTTAACTGCTATTTATGATTTTCGCTTTCATGATGCTGATTCCCTGTTAAACCATATGGAAACTAATTATCAGGAAAGCTACCTGCCCCATCTGGTAAGAGCAAGTTTTTACTGGTGGTTGATTATAAGTGAAGATGACGGCTCCTTGAACAAGGAACGATACATTGCCACTCTTTCCAAAGCTGAAGATATTATTAACAGAGTGGTTCAAAATAACAGCCATAATTATAGGGATATCTTTCATTTCATAAATTTATATGCTTTGAAAGCTCGACTTGACTTATTAAATGGAAATTACTTAAAGGCTTTACGACATATGAAAAACTGTGTCGATTTTGTAAGTATTTCATTGGGCAGAGAAGAAGCATATCCGGATTTTAATCTTACTTCGGGTTTGTATAATTATCTGTCAGATTATGGAGCAAAGCAATATCCGTTTCTTGTTTTTTATTCACTGATGTATCCCCGGGGTAATATGTTAAAAGGTTTGGAACAATTAAAAGTTGCCACTCAAAATGATGACCAGGTAATTCGGACCGAAGCGCATTACTTTTTAATGAAAATTTATCTTGATTTGGAAAAGAACCACGAAGAGGCTTTATATCATGCATCTTATCTTACAGAGAAGCACCCCGAAAATCTTATCTTTTTATACCATTACTATCAGTTGCTTCAACTGCAGGGAAAAGCTGAAATGGCAAATGAAGTAAAATCAGATTATAAGTATCAGCTAAAATATAATACACATTTAAGCATCAGGCAAAAGCAATATCTGATTGGCCTCTTATAAAAAAAGCCTTGTGCACATTTTACACAAGGCTTTTTTATGAATTTGAACAGAACTACCACATAAAGAATCTTGGATTATCGATATATTGACTTATATCATTATTCATAACCCCGATAAGCAGCATAATCCAGTCAATAGTCCAAACTATACCGCAACCGCCTCC
>SLOJ01000200.1 GCA_007132585.1 Bacteroidales bacterium
TACCTAAGGCGGCAATAAAGAATGTGGATACAAACATAAAATAATAGTTGGCTGCCGGATTTACATTATAGGCAGGATCCACAATGTTTGCGGCTTCTTCGGAAAGTCCTGCCAGCAAGGGGTCAATGGTTCCCAGTAAAAGGTTAGCAGAATAACCACCCGATACCCCCGCAAAAGCGGCTGCGATACCTGCAATGGGATTTCGCCCTACAGCCAGGAATATCATACCACCCAGCGGAACCAATACAACATAACCCACCTCACTGGCGGTATTTGACAAAATTCCGGCAAATACAATGGCAAATGTAAGCAGGTTTTTGGGTGCGGAAATCACCAAAAGACGCAATCCGGTAGACATTAAACCACTGGCCTCGGCAATTCCGATACCCAATAGAGCTACCAATACGGTTCCAAGGGGTGCAAAAGATGTGAAGTTTGTTACCATACCAGTCATGATCATATGCAACCCTTCGCGACTCATCAGGTTAAAAACCCTTATGGTTTCTCCGGTTCCGGGATGTAATGCGGTAACATCAAAAAAGGAAACAAGACCGCTGAGCACTATAATTCCCATTGCAAAGTAAGCAAACAGTGCACCGGGATGAGGGAGTTTATTCCCCACACGTTCTATTGCTCCAAGCATTCCTGCAACAAATCCTGAATTTTGATTATTCATATGCTATAAGATTAAAAAATCCCTATAAGTTTCCGGGTAAAAAATTTGAAATAAACAAAAAAGTGTTTTAAAAGCTGCCAAAAATAATGAAATTTCTTAGAACGAATTTTGTGAGTTGATTTTTAAACATGATTAAAAAAATCAACAGTTTTGATTCAATTATAATATTTTCCCTGCCAGGTATTACGTAATTCCAGTTCCTTTTCAATCATAATTATCATCTGGTCGCTTCGCAAACCCTGCCAGGACTTTCTCAGATTGTATTGCGGCGGGACTTCTCCGGCAAAACGTTCTACAGCAATATCTGGTCTTAGTCGTTCCAGAAACTTCACCATAAAATCAATGTATTCATCGGGTTCGAAGAAATCAAAAACGTCCGGATTGCTGGCATATTCAAGCGCCATTTGTGTATCCTTAACAATCTGTAACTGATGAAATTTTATAGAATGAACAGGCAGTTGTGAAATGATTTGGCTTTGTTGAAGCATTTGCTTACGGCTTTCTCCCGGTAAACCAATAATAATATGAATACCTGTATGCAGCCCCCTTTCGGCAGTTCGTTTGATGGCATCAACTGAATCAGAAAAAGTATGACCTCTGTTGATGCGTATTAGTGTGTCATCATAACATGATTCTACACCATATTCTATTGAAATGATATATTTTTTGGCAAGTTCTGCCAGATAATCAAGTGTTTCATCATTAACACAATCAGGACGTGTACCGATAGAAAGTCCTGATATCTCCGGATGCTTCAATGCCTGTCCATATCGTTCTTTTAATACTTCAAGCTCATCATATGTATTGGAATAGGCCTGAAAATAAGCCACAAAACGTTTTGCACGTGAGTATCTCCTTTTCAAAAACCTGAGGCCTTTTTCCAGTTGGGTTGAAACGGAATCCTCATCGTGACAATATGATGGATTAAACCCTCTGTTATTACAAAAAGTACAACCTCCTGTACCCTTTGTGCCGTCACGATTGGGGCATGTAAACCCTGCATGTACACTAACCTTTTGCAGGCGAGTTCCATATCGTTGCTTATAATAATCAGCCAGTGAGTGAAACCGACGGGTATTGCCCCAATAATATTCCATTTTTCTGTATTTTACATTGCAAACTTAGTGTAAAGTTTTTATTTTCTTTTCAGCAAAAATATAACACATTAAGCAACTCATTATCAGCATCCACATTACCCGGTTTGCCCCTTACCATCAAAATTACTACCTTTGTCGGCACCAAAACAATACCTAAACTTATTAATGCATTTTTTCGACGTATTAGTTTTTACTCTTTACATGATGGCGGTTATTGGAATCGGAGTATGGTTCCTGCTGAAGAACGAAGGAGTAGATGACTATTATGTGGGTGGACGAAAAATTGGAAGCTGGCATATTGGTTTATCAGTAGTGGCTACAGATGTGGGTGGCGGGTTTTCAATCGGACTGGGCGGACTTGGTTTTATAATGGGACTTGCCGGTTCATGGATGCTTTTCACCGGTCTTATTGGCGCATGGCTTAGCGCAGTAATTCTTATACCAAGAGTAAAAGCCATTGAAAAATTCAAAAAGTTTTACACTTTTCCACAAATGCTGGGGCATTTTTACAATCCCAAAGTTGCGCTTCTGGCAGGTATTATTTCAGGTATCGGTTACCTTGGTTTTACCAGTTCGCAAATCCTGGCAGGGGCAATTCTTGCAGAGGCAACTTTTACGCCGCTGCTTCCCCGTTTAACCGCACTTATCATAATGGGGATCATTGTTATCATTTATACCGCAATGGGTGGTATCAAAGCAGTAATTTATACCGACACGATTCAATGGATCATATTAATGTCGGGCCTTATTTTTATAGGCATTCCCATATCTTATTACAGTGTAGGCGGTATGGAAGGGATAAGGGAAGTACTCCCGCCTGAATATTTTAGTCTGGCTAATATCAGCTGGCAGCAAATAGTAAACTGGGCGGTAACTATCATTCCAATCTGGTTTGTGGGAATGACGCTTTATCAAAGAATTTATGCATCGCGCAACAAGCAGCAAGCACAAAAAGCCTGGTATATCGCCGGCTTATTCGAATGGCCTATTATGGCTTTTATGGGTGTTTTGCTCGGATTATTTGCAAGGGTAGCCATTGCACAAGGTCTGTTTGAATACATTGGATTTACAGCCAGCTCTGATATTGATGCTGAGCAAGGTCTTCCGCTTTTGCTCCGCACTGTTTTACCCGTGGGGCTTATGGGCCTTATGATGGCAGCTTATTTTTCGGCCATCATGTCAACAGCAGATAGCTGCCTGATGGCATCATCAGGCAATTTCCTTACTGATATTTTTGGAAAATGGTTTAAAATGCCTGATGGTAAGAGAAGTTTTCTGCTCCTTTCGCAGGGCTTTACACTTGTGCTGGGGACACTTGCTTTGATGCTGGCAACTGTTATGCCCAATGTTCTTGAACTAATGCTCTACTCCTATGCATTTATGGTCTCAGGATTATTTGTGCCTGTAATGGCAGCTTTATTTTTAAAAAAAGCCAGCTCAGTGGCAGCTTTCTGGGCAATGTTGCTGGGTGGTTCAACAACTATTTCTTTGATTATTTTGGATTTAAACTTACCTTTAGGGCTCGATGCCAATATTTTTGGAATTACTACATCCCTGATAAGTTTCGTTATCATCAACTTTTTGCACAATATTGTGCGTAAAGATTTTTAAAAACTAACTTTTAAATCTCAACATTATGGATTACACTTTTTATACACCGCATGACGAGGTGACGGAGCAACAGAAAAAAGAAGTTGCAGACTTTTTGTTTGAACATCTTGATCAGTTTGGAGATGAGTACAACGCAATTATGCGTTGTATAAACTTCGCACTAGACGATAAAGAAAAATTTGGCGGTTTCATACTTGTTTCCAAAGAAAATGACAAGGTTGCAGGTGCCGTTATCATCAATAAAACGGGTATGGCTGGTTATATTCCTGAAAATATCCTTGTTTATATTGCCGTTCACAAAGACTATCGCGGCAAAGGACTGGGCAAAGAGTTGATGCTGAAAACCTTTGATAAAGCTGAAGGAAGTATTAAACTGCACGTGGAACCCGAAAACCCGGCCAGATTTCTATACGAAAAACTGGGATTCACCAGTAAATATCTCGAAATGAGACTAAACCGTTAAAAAAAACAAAATGGCTGAAATTACCATTAGCAGTAAAAAACTCAGACATAACTTTAATTTTCTGGATGATTTTTTTACCAAAAATAATATCGAATGGGGTATTGTAAGCAAGTTGGTTTGCGGTAACGAAATCTTTCTGAAAGAGTTGGTTGATATGGGAGCCAAAGAATTACTTGACTCCCGGATCAGCAATCTGAAAAAGATCAAAAAGATCAACCCGGAAGTAACAACAGTTTATATCAAACCCCCCCCCCGAAAAAGCTTACAGTCGGTTGTAAAATATGCAGATGTCAGCTTTAATTCCGATCTTGAAACCCTGCGCCTGATTTCAAAAGAAGCCGGGCGACAAGAAAAGGTGCACAGGGTTATTATCATGATTGAAATGGGCGATTTACGCGAAGGTGTATTGGGTGAAAATCTGGTTGCTTTTTACGAAAAAATATTTGAGCTTCCAAACATTGAAGTGATTGGATTTGGTGCAAACTTTAACTGCCTTTACGGAGTTATGCCATCACATGACAAAATGGTTCAACTGAGTTTGTACAAACAAATCGTCGAGATCAAGTTCAATCGTAAAATCAAATGGATTTCGGGCGGTTCTTCGGTAAATATCCCCATGATCCAGAAAAAGCAACTCCCGAAAGGCATAAACCATTTTCGTATTGGTGAAACTCTTTATTTCGGTAATAACCTGATTACAGGCAAAACCATTAAAGGTATGAAGGATGATGTAATTACCCTTTATGCAGAAATTATTGAATTACTTGAGAAGCCTGTTGTTCCTGAAGGTGAGTTAGCTGAGAATCCTTCAGGTGAAATGTTCGAAGTAAATCCCGATGATTACGGCAAAAAATCATGGAGGGCGTTGATCGATATCGGGTTACTTGATATTTCTCCCGATTATCTGTTACCTGTAGATAAGAATATCGAGATAGCAGGAGCCAGTTCAGACATTGTGGTTATTGATCTGGGTAAAAATCCTAAAAATTATAAGGTGGGGTCGGTGTTGAAATTCAAACTCAAATACATGGGGGCACTTGGGTTATTCAATTCAGATTATATCGTGAAAAAACTGGTTGATTAACCTGTTCCTTAGAAAAACCAAAAAGAACGGAAAAGCAAAAAACTTTTACGCTTTTTTTATTTTTTAAAGACCCTATCTGAGCCTGTCGGCTGAACGAACCAGTTCTTCATCTTTTCGAATGGCCCTGTTTGCCATTAATATCAGTATCATTGACAACAATGGAAAAATGATGGCAATACCGTAAGAGAAAAAGACTTCAAGCCCTTTCTTAATAGAATCAACAAAAAAGAAAGCCGACACAACCATGAGCATATGAAGGAGAATGTTGATTTTTCCGAGCTTTATCTGAAGTAACCTGTTTTTAAACTGGTAAGTAGTGTAAACAGTAAGTATCAAAACAATGAAAGCAAGTACCAGGCTGATTAAACCCAAAAAATGGTTGTAGCTACCCATAACCTGATCTGGATCAGGAGACAAGCCCCATGTTTTTATAATGTAGGTATCAGAACCAATTTCTAAACTGCCCAATGGAAAGAATAAAAATAATAAAGTAAAAACCAGCACAAGAAATAAATAAACAGATTGAATACGTTGTAGCATGACGATCAATTTTGATATTTAACTTGGGTTAAAATGCAAAATTACAATATTATTTGTTGCTTTTGTTGATTTCTTTTAATCATACACATGAAAAAGCAGCTCCCCTCAATTTTATTTATGGCAAACCCAGAATATTGAAGTTTGTGTTATAAGTATAATTATATTTTTTAATACTCATTTCAATTAAATTACATATTGGTCAATAATTTTTCTTATTTATTTTGCAATTAACCGAATATACGTATATTTGCACATCAATTCCTTCAACGATTATTCTTTGATTTTTCAATAATTTAAACCATCTGTCTTTGTCAAAATCCAGTTTTCAAACCGCTATCAGCGGTTTCATGGAGATATGTGTTATTCATTTAACATATGAGGCAGGTTTTCATATTATTAAAAGCCCAGCAATATTTTGTTATAAACATCGAAATCATTTTAACCCTTACAATTCATGTACGATATTGTAGAACTCAACAGTAAGCTTCTAACCGAATTAAAGGAGATTGCCAAATCTTTAAACATTAAAAAAGTTGATTCCTTTAAAAAGCAGGAACTCATATATAAGATCCTTGATGCTCAGGCGCTAAACCCATCGGATGAGATGCTTAAACAAGAAAAAAAGCAAAAAAAACCAACAGGAAGTCCCAGGAAAAGAATTCCGGTAAAAAACGCACCTTCCAGCCAAAAGGACCAACCCGATAAGAAAATCTCTGAACCCAAACCTGAAAAAAAGATCTCTTCTGCTGCACAAGCAGCTAAACAATCTGTTGAAAGCGTTCCTTTGGAAAAAAAGGAAGAAAAAAAGCAGGTAAAAACTGAGAAAAAAGGCATTGCAGTTAAAAGAAAAGGTTTTGTAAAAGAAGAACAGAAGCCCGCTGAGAGATCTGACCGTAAGACACACGAGCATGAAAAGAAGCAGGATACAGAAAAGGGTAAAAGCCAACAACAACAACAGCAACCACAGCAACCACAGCAACAGCAACAGCA
>SLOJ01000108.1 GCA_007132585.1 Bacteroidales bacterium
CTTACCCTTGCCATATACAGGGTGACCCGGGTTGTGGTATTTGAGAAGATATTCAAGTACTTCAGAGATTTTGTAAAAGCCAACAGCCGGGTTTACTTCATGCGTACACTTCAATCTATCATCACATGCCCATGGTGCGCCGGAGTATGGATTGCTCTTGTAATGACGGTATTCTTTTTCCTGATTCCTTACGGTGTTTTGCTGGTATACATTATGGCCATATCTGGCGTAGCATCCTTCCTTGTAATGGCATCCAATTACCTGGGACTAAGTGTTTATGAGAAGGAGGAAAAGAGGGATAAAAAAACCGGAACCAACAATACCTTATAAGACAGAAACATAAAAGTTGGTCGATTTTGACTGTGGTAGCTGTAAAAAATTCGCACAAAAATAAACAATCAAAGGCTTGAAAAACATCCTCAACTGGATCGTTGAACACGACGAGAAACTCCTTTTCATTGTGCTCTACATTGTAATTTCGTTGGTGCTGAGCATTGCGGTGAGCCTGTTCTGGTTGTTTTTTGCCGTGATGTTGCATCTGGGTTTGGAAATCATCCGCCAGAGCAGAAATAAAACAGGTAAAAAAACCATTTTGCTGGAAAGCCTGTGGGAAACCAAGTCCGACTTTGCACTGGTGGCCTTTGCCCTTTGGCTGGTGGTTTACCTGGATTTCATTTTCGGAGTGGCGGGTTTAGGCGCAGCTGCACGTGCGGGGGTGCAAAGCTCTTCACGGATGGGAAGGATAGGTGCCCGACTTGCCAATTTTGTTACACGCTTCGCAGCCTGGCAAAGGGTTATCAGGAGCGTTTTACTTGCAATGGATGATCTTCTCATCCTGGCCCGCATTATTCAGAACAGCCGCAGGGCAAAAATTATGAAGAAATACGATGGAATTAACAAAAATGAAGAAACTCCTCCACACACCCCTGCACCTGTAACAAAACCCGATCCCTACCAATCATCCTGGTCAAAAAAATGGACTTTTGGCGATTATTTCGGGCTGGGGATGCTGATACTTTTCATAGCACTCGTTCTTACCGCACCATGGGTTACCGGCCATACTTATGCTGAAATAAGAGAAATCATTGCGGTGGAGTTTAATCCGTTTCCATAAAAATTTCTTGATATTAGGTATGACCCCATCGGAAGTAAGTAAATTATGTAAAATGCTTTTACTTAAAACTATTTATTTTTTGAGGGGTTTTGTCGTGTATCAAAAAACCCTGTTAATATAAACACAGCTTTTATTCGAACTTATTCGATAAGTAATTTTAATATGTCCTTCAACTAACTTTTTGTAATTCCTTTTTAGATGGTTAAACTGTTCATCAGCAGGAGCGATTTTTACGAACCTTTTATCTGAAAGTATATCAACACGATTTAGGATATTCACTATGAAGGTTAAAGATTTTTCTTCTCCCATTAAATCTGCATTGAAAAAGAAAACCTTTTGCAAATCCTTAATCGCTCTGGCAGTCCACTTTATTTCGTATACTGCCAAAGCTTAACCTCCTTCTTTAAGGTTTCATGGTTGGTAAGATTTCCTTTTTTGATGTCATCTTCTGATTCATCCATCAATGAATCCTGAATGAAAAAAACCATTTTCTGATAAATCTCATCTAAAACAGGTTCTTCTACCCGATCAAGGTTGTTCTGAATAAATGCTTTTTTATCAATTAGATCCATAGTATTTTTGATTGGATTATTACACAAATTTAATCATTTTACTTCATTACTGAAAATACATTGCTTTGTTACAAGCTAACTAAAATTAGAACCCACCGTGATTAAATATCTTTTATAAGATTCTTTTTCAACTTATATGGCACATATAAATAAAAAATCAATATAATTCCCTTGCACGGACGACAGTCTGCACCCAACCTTAATATGCAAATCACCATGCGGGTGTGCAAAGGTTCCATTCCGAAAGTTTATTTACAAATCGCTCTCCTACCACCATCTTGTTGCATTCATTGTTTTGTATCCATCCTGGGTTCCGAAGTACTCAATGTTCAATAAGTGGTTTACAGCATCATTGTAATTTTTAAACCTTGAATCGTAATGGGTTTGTGCCCGGATGAGTAATTCATAACTGAAGAAATTCCTGTAAAAATCATAATCGGGCATGATTTCAAGTAATTCTACGGGAAAGGTAAAAGCATAGAAATCATCAAAGTCCGGGGCTACCATATTCCAGCTTCTTTCTTCGAGCGTATCATCTGTGTAGGTTAATTCTAAAGATACATAACTGTAATCATTGGATGAATGAGTTATTTGCGGAAAATCGCCGGGAGTATGATCAGGGCTTAGTGAAAAATCAACTTTGGGCAAAAGGTAGTTGGTAACCACTTGCGGTTGGTTTCTGTATGAAACACTCTTTAATGCCCGAATTTCAGGTAATCCCTTGGATAAAGTAGTGTTGAAAGTGGTCAGTTCGGGAATATCATCCGGTATAAATACATCTATGGTGTTGCCCGGAAAGATGGAGGGGTTGCTTAAGGAGAATAGTCCTAATCTTCCTTGATGTCCCCCAAAATAGTTTTCTGTTGGCCCATAGCCATAGACGGATATTCTATCGACATAATCAGGACTTTTGGGGAAAGAATACTTTTTCATATTGCTGTTGAGCTCTGCCAGTGAGATGTTATATTCGCTCACGTTGGGCAATTCTATCATCTTGTAAGCGGCGTTATCGCCATGTTGCAGGCAAACATAAAACGTGCTGCCCACCGGAGGAGTGTTACCCCCTATATTGGCGCAGGGTACTTCCAGCGTAGGCAGCGTATGACAATGCCCGGGATGGACCGCCGTGCGGGTGGCAATATCAAAATCGGGTATGTCCGAAAAGCTGATTTCCACCCTGGTGCTGCTTTCAGAACTCTTTGAATGGGTGTCTTTTTTGGGGTAGCCTCCCATTTCGGAAGTAAAATGGATTTCTTTACCCGGTGCAATGGCAAAGTAGCTGCTCGCCCAGGCCCAATCTTCAAATAAGTGGTAAAAAAAATGGAGATTAAAGGTCTCTCCGCGAATACTGTCTCCCCGTTGGATGTAATAGGATTCTCTGGCTTCTAATTCCAGGTAAACCGGATTTGTTTCCTTGTTCTCAATTATAACAAAAGTGTTATCCCAAAACAACTCCGGTAAATGGATGGTTAAGATAACTTCCTCCGGGTCGTAAGGGTTGGTATCGTTTTTTGTACAGCTCATGGTGAATAACAGAGCAAGGATAGTAAATAACAAATAAATCCTTTTCATGATACATGGATTTAAAGGAAGTACATTATACAAATATAGGTAATTTTTGATTCAAAAAGTATGAAAAAGGTTTTTGTTTATATCAGGTGGGGCTGTTTCTCTCTTTAGTCAGGGATGTAAATGTTTTTCAGAAGATTTAAGACAAGTATAAAGTTAAAAATACAATAAGGTGCGCCAAGGTAATACAAAACAATAGGTATATTTGCTGACTCGCAATGCTGTGTTTTTTTAAATGATTATTTCTAAAAAAAACCTACATTAGCTAAATCTACATCTCATAAAAACGAAAGCCGAAAACATTACCATTGTAGATATTTCGACCCTTGCTTATTGAAAAGTTTTGACCAATCGTCAGATAGCCAAATTGGTCCGTAACCTAATGTTCCCGGCACGTTTTGTATAGTCTGGAATACTTTAAAACGGATGATAAATGATATGGAAAACATAGGAATATTTCTAACTTTTCAAAATATGTAAAAACTTGTCACAAGTAACAGTATCCTTATCTGCTAGCCCAAAAAAAATGGAGAAAAAACCAAGAATCTACTTCATCCTCTTTCTGGCCATTTGCCTTAACGGCATAAATACATTTGCTCAGGAAACAACTTTGATTAATGTCCCAGTTGTAGCATCTTCTGTAAACCCTTATGCCCAATCAAAGGATAGTATAATATACGAAGCAGGCGAAACCCTTGGGGAGGTGAAGAGTTTTACAACAAATGCGGTTAATGAAACCACTGCAATGCATATTCTATCGGGTTCATTTTTAAATTATTGGCAAGCCATAAAAACTTATAACATTGGTAAAACTGCCGATGTTATGGCCAATCACTCAACATCAAGTTGGGGGAGTCATGGGTGGCTGGATAACTCATGGGAGCCAAGAATTCCATGGAATAATAGCCCAACATATAATCTAAGTAGTTTGACCCTGGTTCTTTGGGATGAGCTTTATGGACTATTGACCATTGTTAATGATGTTATTGATGCGATTGAGAATCATGGATTGCAAATTGGTAAAGAGGGACAGGATACACCAATGGTACTGGCAACAATGTATTTTATCAGAGGTGTATCTCTCGGCCAGCTTGGGCTCACTTTTGATCAGGCATGGCTGGCAACATCAAATGATTTACCAAATACCAATCCCTTTAGCCCATGGAGTCAGATAATTGATGGTGCTATTGACGCTCTTAATTATGCTATTACTTTGTCAAACAACAATACCTTTCGATTACCGGTAGGTACAGTTTCCGGAATATTAGTAAACAATATGTACCTTTCCCAACTAGCCAATTCTTATGCCGCCCGATTTTTAGCTCTTGGATCCAGAACACATGCGCAAAACGAAGATTTATCCTGGTCTGTTTACGATTGGAGCAATGTACTAGAATACGCAAATGAGGGCCTTACCACCGATTTTGCACCAATCGGAAATGGACTGCCATGGGAAGGTGGTACCTGGTGGGATCTTAACATTAAGTACCTGAGGCAACCAGGTTGGGGAAGGGTTGACATGAGAGTAGTTAACCTGCTTGACCCGGATCAACCTCCACGTTTTCCTACCGACTTTGAAGGTTTACCAATTTTAGACGAACTTCCTGACAATGGAGTTGCTAAATCTTTGGATGCCCGGTTAACAACTGATTTCCTGTACCTGAGTAATCATAATTTTGCTCCCTCCCGTGGTGGATGGCACTTCTCACACTACCGCCACAGCCGCTACGACTTCCCTGCAACAACCAACACAGAAGGTTTATACATGGGAGAGTCATTAGGGCCGCTAAGAGAACTTCGTGCTTATGATAACGAGCTCATGAAAGCCGAAGCCTTTGTACGTAAAGGAAATATTTCCTCAGCAGCAGCTATCCTCAATGATGAATCGAACCCAAGGAAGGCAAGAGGTCAGTTGGAAGATGTACCTGATGATCCAGAGGAGCTGTTAAATGCTATTTTCTACGAAAGAGATATTGAGCTGTTTCATAATGGTTACCTTATTTCTTTCAGCGATATGCGACGCCGGGATATGCTTCAAAAAGGAACCCCTTTACACTTTCCCGTGCCCGGCATTATTCTGAAACAAATGGATGAGGAGATATACACCTTTGGCGGTTATTTTAATGCAGATGGGATAAATACGTCGAATGGGGGTGAATGGATCAAGCCTTTCTATCATTTTGTTGAACTGGAGCTGGAAATTGTTGGGAATGGTAGTACAAACATCGAAGAAGGATTCCAAACAATCAATAAAGGCGAAATTGAAATTTCGGCCTTTCCTGACCAAGGTTATGAGTTTGAAAAGTGGATCGTTAACGGCAATATTGAACTAACAACCAACCCATTGAATTATAATTTGCTTGAGAACACGCAAATACAAGTTCATTTTATTGGAACATCCGAAACACAATACGATCTGACACTTTCTGTAAATGGTACAGGAGATATTCAGCCAGCGGAAGGAACCTATTATCTAAAAAAAGATGAAACAATTATCCTCAATGCTATTATTGTTGATCCTCAATGGCAATTTGTGAATTGGACTAATGCCGATCAAGTTGAAGTAAGTGACCTTGAGCAGTTCACTTTTACTATGCCTGGCCACAATTTTGAATTAGTGGCAAACTTTGAGCATACAACAGATATCATCCATTCTAAAATTAGTGACCTTAAGGTCTATCCCAATCCCTTTAAGGACCTTATAACCATTAAAAATGTACAGACAGTTAAAAGTTTAGTGATAACGAACTTACTAGGTCAAGTAATCTTGGAAAAAAAGCTAAATGAACAGGATACTTTTATTAAAACGGATAACTTTGAACAGGGCTTATATATTCTTATATTCCAGGATAAAAATGGGAGCAAAGTGGTTAGGAGGATGGTGAAAGAATAGTCATCCTTTCAATGCAGCCATCAATCAGAAAGGGTTACTTTAAGTAATTCGGGTAAGAAGTTCTTCATCAGGTTTTCGTTTTATGCTTCTGATGATGGTTCATTGGCTATAATGATTGCGTCTTTTTCGATTCAGGCGCGCGGCCGTGCACCAAAGTAATACAAGCAAAGGGTATATTTGCAAACTCACACTGCTGTTCGGATTTACAATGATTATTTCTGCAAAAAAACCTACATTAGCAGTAAATCTACATCTCATGAAAAGGAAATCCGCAAATATTACCATTGTAGA
>SLOJ01000109.1 GCA_007132585.1 Bacteroidales bacterium
AAGCATTAGTTCTTTTAATAAAAGCGGGGGGGTTCCAGAGCGGTCAAATGGGGCAGACTGTAAATCTGTTGGCTTTCGCCTTCGGAGGTTCGAATCCTTCCCCCCCCACTCTTTCAATCACCGGCGGAAGTAGCTCATCCGGTAGAGCGACAGCCTTCCAAGCTGTAGGTGGCGGGTTCGAGTCCCGTCTTCCGCTCAATACAAAAGGGTAGTTGATTTTTCAGCTACCCTTTTATTATTTCATCCTGATTTCCTGAAAATAAACTTACTTTCCCTTGTCATAATACTTCTCCTTTACAAAATCAATTACTTTTTGATCAATGGGAAAAGTAAGAGATTCTTTTCTAAGATCAGCCAGGGGTATCCATCGAAAAGATTGTGCTCCATCTTTAATCTCCCTGAAATCAAAAGCTTTTTTTGAAACCGGTACGCGCTGGTAATCCCTTAACTCAACCCGGTAATATATACTGATAAGCTGCTGGGGTTCTGCCAGCAATCGGGTGGGCTGAAAATAATCGGTGGTATAAATATGTTCTTTGATTTCGATATTTTGCCCGATTTCCTCCCTGAATTCTCTTTCAAGGCATTCGGCGGTTCCTTCACCAAATTCCAATCCTCCGCCGGGGAATTTTGTCATTCGCATGCCCAGGCGAAACTCATCGGTAATCAGTATATTTTGCTTATAAACAACTATACCGTAAACCCTTATATTGAATTTTTTGATTTCCATAATTTATATTTTCACAGCCCTCGTCATTTCTCTTTTTCCCGCCGGACCTGGGATTTTTTTCACTTCAAAACCTGCTTCTTTCATTGCTCTTCTTACCGCACCCTTCGAACTGTATGTAACTAAAACAGCCCCGGATCTCATTGCTTCTCCAATTTTATCAAATATTTCTGTAGTCCAGAGTTCAGGTTGCGTATCAGGGCCAAAAGCATCGAAATATACCAGGTCATATTTTTCTTTAGTCAACTCAACATCTTCAATTTTTTTTTTGAAACAACGTATATGAAAAACTTCCCTGATGCTTAAAAATGTAGTATCAGGGGCCTCATGTATGAGTTTAAATCCTTCCTTAAACCAGTCTTCTCTGAGAAGTGAAGGATAATTCAAACGATTCAGCCAATCCTTTTCCAGGGGATAAGCTTCAATGGCATCGTAATACACCTGTTTTTGCAGTTCAAAAGACTTTTTTAGTGTGAGTAAAGCATTTAAGCCTGTACCCAAACCGATTTCAAGAATATTTACCGAACTTTTATTTTCAATTACTAAGTTGAATCCTGCCTGAATAAAAACGTGCTCTGATTCCTGCATTGCTCCGTTGAGTGAATGATATTGCTCATCGGCTCCCACAAGTTTCAAGGTATGAGAACCATCAGAAGTTTCTGTAAGTTCAATTTGAAATGGATTATTATTCAAATACATGTATTAAAATGGAAAGTTGTCAGTTCGCTGGTTTCTTTTTCGTTAACCTGGCAATATAATTGAAAAGCTCGCCTCTGTAAAACAACTCACAATTCAGGTTAGCCAATTCTGCAATGTAACTAAGATTTTCATAATCAACAAACAACCATGGGAAAGGTTCTCCTTTTAAGTTTTTGTATTCAAGCTGGTAAATCACTTCTCCGTAGTATTCTCCAGCCAGATTGATCATAGCAGAACCATCTTCATTCTCGTACATGTAAAGCAAATCGGTGCTTTCAATATAAATAGATCCGTCAGGAGTAAGCAATGATGCAGCTTTTTCAAGCATTTCCTGAAGCCGGTGTATCTTTTGTGCCATTCCTGCCCCATTCATGAGAAAAAGAATGGTATCAAATTTTTCATTATTAAGGGTGAAAAAATCAGCTTCAAATACATTTTTCACTCCACGTAAAAGCATGCATTGAACTGCTCCGGGCGAAACATCAATTGCTGTAACATCAAATTCCTGTTCCTGTATATAAATTGCATGACTTCCTGCACCTGCGCCTACATCAAGAACTTTCCCCTGGCATTCATCAAGCACCACTTTCTCCCATTCCGGCATTTGATCATAGGAACGAAAAAAATAACTTACAGGAAGTTTTTCATCATCAAAAAGATCAATCTTTACCAGAATTTCCTCATCTTTTTTACCATCGAGAAAATCGTGAAATGCAAGACCAAAGATGTCGGGGTTTGTGGGCATGGGGAAAGGTTAAGGTTAAGAAGTTGAGAAGTTAAGGGGTTTAGGATTTATCAGTTTTTAGCTTTTAGCTTTTAGTTTTTATTTTTAAAAAGCAGACAGCTGTCACCATAGCTGAGAAAACGAAAATCATTATCAAGGGCAAAGTTATATATCTTTTTCCAGTCGTCGCCCACAAAAGCTGCCACCAGCAGCAACAATGTGCTGCGGGGTTGATGAAAGTTGGTAATCAGGATATCAGCCATTCTCACATCATATCCGGGAAGGATTATCAGAGAGGTTTCTCCATGAATGTCATCTATATTCACTTTATCCATATAATGCAGAACTCCATTGATTGCTTTGGCAGGTTCTGGTAGATTATTATCCTGGTTCTCATAAGGCTCCCACTGATTTATAAAAAACCCTTCATCACCAAAAGCATAACCCTTCTCTAGCTTTACTCCAAGCCAGTATATGCTTTCAAGCGTGCGAAGAGATGTGGTTCCCACACTAATAATATCTCCATTACAGTGTTTCTTCAGTAATTGTAAGGTGTTACGGCTTATCATGATCTGCTCATTGTGCATTTCATGATCCTTCATATTTTCAGATGACACAGGTTTGAATGTACCCGCACCCACATGAAGGGTAAGGTAAGTTGTTTCTATACCTTTATTTTTGAGATCATTCATTACAGGATCAGTAAAATGAAGCCCTGCTGTGGGTGCTGCAACTGAGCCTGAATACCTGGCGAATATTGTTTGATACCGCTTCTTATCACTTTCTTCAGCAGCACGTTTTATATAGGGTGGTAGGGGAGTTTTACCGGCTTCTTCCAGAATATCAGCGAATGAGAGTGATTCATCATCCCATTCAAAATGTACAATATAGCCGTCCTTTAAGCTACTCCCTTTGGTAGCTTTTAGTTTTATACCATTCCGGGTTATGAAAGCCAGTGTACCCTGTTTCCATTTTTTTGCATTTCCCACCAGGCAAAACCACGATGATTGTTTTTTTTGCTGAAAAGCAACTTGAATCTCTTTCATTTCACCTGCGGGCTCAAGGCAAAAGATCTCGATGCGCGCCCCGGTATCTTTTTCAAAAAGCAGACGTGCCTGAACAACCCTTGTATTATTGAATACAATCATGCCGTTTGATGGCAGATACTTTGAGATATCGCGAAAAACTTTCTTTTCAGTTTCTCCGTTTTTATAAAGAAGTAATGATGATTCATCCCGCTTTTCAAGCGGATAATCAGCTATCCGGCCTGGTGGCAGATCATAGGTATAATCATTAATAGAAATGCGGGAAAAACTATCCTGTAGAGTACTATTTTCCATTCTGTTATGATGCCGCAATGAGAGCAAATCCGTAAATTTTATTTCTTTGAAAACAAACGCTCAATGCTTTTCATATTTTCTTGATTACATATATCCTTAGCTTCAGGAGTGTAGAGAAAATCGATCTTGTTTTTGTATACTTCGGTAATTGCAGGTCTTACCATTTTCATGGTGCTGTTGATCATTCTGTTTTGTTCAGAAAAGGGTTCATCGAGAATAAAACTTGCTGCCGGTAACCATCTTGCAGGAAACAACTTATCAAGATCACCACCGGGTAAAAACCTGTCGATCTCTGATTGTATTTTTAAAAGCAATGCCTTCTGTCCGTCTTCGGTCAGCGGGTCAAAATGATTTTTCTCAGCCCAGCCCGATAAAGCCGGTTTATTAGCATAAATCAAAGCACTTGTATATAAACTTTGATTATTATAAAGCATCACCTGGTCAATAAAAGCAGATTTTTCAACCATTGCCTCTTCAATTCCTTCCGGGCTGTATTTTTCACCATCACCTCCTATAAGCAAACTTTTGCTTCTTCCCAATACATACAAATAACCATCTTTATCAAGATAACCCAGGTCGCCTGTATAGAGCCATCCATCCCGAATAGTTTCTGCAGTGGCTTTTTCATTGTTCCAGTAACCAGCCATTACATTATCGCCTTTAACAATTATTTCACCCTGTTGACCCACCTGCATTTCTTTTCCATCTTCATCAACAATCTTCAGTTCCATAAAAGGTACCACTTTACCTGAAGAACCCAGTTTGTGGTTATCAGGTGTATTGGATGAAATAACCGGTGCTGCCTCCGTTAAACCATAACCCTGATACATGGGGATGCCAACGGCATAAAAGAATCGTTGCAGTTCAATATCCAGTAAAGCTCCTCCTCCCACAAAGAATTTAAGCCTTCCGCCAAAATTATCCTGTATTTTTGAAAACAGAATCTTATTAAAGAGCTTATAAAGGGGTTTAATAAAGATTCTTAACCCCTTTCCTTTGTTAAAGCCCAACAGATTATAAGCATAACCCAGTTTTAAACCTGAGTTAAACAGCCACTCCGCTACTTTGCCTTTTTCACGAACGCCCCTTTCAATATTGTTTCTGAAATTTTTGGCCAATGCAGGAACACTCAAAAGGAAATAAGGCCTAACTTCCTTAATATTAACCGGAACATTGCGTAAAGTTTCATTGAGTGTTTTTCCAACTTTTACTGATGCAAAACTCGCTCCATTGAACATCATGGTATAAATTCCCACCGTATGGGCAAAAGAGTGATCCCAGGGAAGAATATGCAGCGATGTATAATACTCTGGCACTTCGAAGATTGAAGTGGCCTGCAACATATTATGGAGATAATTTTTGTGTGTAAGTATAATACCTTTGGGATCAGCCGTTGTACCTGATGTGTAGCAAATATTGGCATAATCATCGGGTTGCAGGTTTTGGCTTATATTATCAAGCTTTTCGGGTGTTTGCTGAAGAAATTTCTCACCCTTCTCAAGCAAATAGTCAAGATCAATTATATTTTTTAGCGGGAAATTCAGCTTTTGCCAGTCGGGTACTTCTTTTCCGTTGGAATAATCTTTTCCGTCAAGCAAAATTATAAATTCAAGTTCGGGAAGTTTATCGGCAATGCGAAAAGCTTTATGCTGGTGATTGCCCGAAATAATCAACCCTTTGCACCCAGAATGTTTTAAACGGAAAATAAGGTCTATATCTTCTTCAATTTTCACAGAAAGGGGAACAGAAATTGCACCACAGAATAAAACTGCTAGTTCACTGATTACCCAATCGTTTCTCCCCTCAGAAATAAGAGCAACCCTGTCACCCTTTTTTAATCCAATACTCAGTAAGCCTGCAGCATACTTTTTAACCCTGTCAAGGGTTTGCTCATAAGTAAAGCCTCTGTACTTTGTATCTTTCTTTTCCCATAGAAAAGTATTATCCCCAAATTTTTCCGTACTTATTTCCAACAAATGAGGTAAACTCTTTGCTTCCATAGCTTTTACATATTAATTGAACCCAATGAAGCGGCCAAATTACAAAAAATACTGAAACAAAATCCGCCTATCAACTACAACCTGTCTTTCTTTCAATCTTCAAAATTTTCACTTTTTATGGGCTCAAACCCACTTTTCAGGTGCAGGTCTCTCTGTGGATAAGGAATTTCAATGTTATGTTCTTTGAATTTTTTGTGGATGGCGTAATACAACTCGCTTTTAAGGTATCCGCGTCGGTGAATAAATTTTGTAGTCCAAACGCGCAGTAAAAAATTAAGGGAACTGTCACCAAATTCAACGAATTGCACATCAGGCATTGGATCTTTCAACACAGCGTCATTTTCCAGGGCCACTTCAACCAGCAGTTTTCTTACTTTTTCAGGATCTTCCTTATAATGTACACCTACGGGGTACCTGAATCTTACTCTGCGGTCATTATAGCTCCAGTTTATTACCGTTGATGAAATCAAATTTGAATTGGGAACAATAATGGCAATATTATCATTGGTCATTATTGTAGATGAACGTGCCGAAATATTTATGACATCCCCATTTATGGTTTCACCGGCAGGGTTAGTAAGTTCGATGCGGTCGCCCACCTTTATGGGTCGTTCGAAGAGTATTACCAGCCCACTTACAAAATTATTGGTTATATTCTGCAAACCAAAACCAATACCAACACCTAATGCACCTGCGAGGATAGCAAGAAAGCTAAGATCTATACCGGCACTTTGAATGATAATTACAAGCCCCAGAACCAGGATAATATATCTGACAATGGTACTTATAGCCTGCCTCACACCAATATCAATATTATATCTGGCAAGAATTCTGTCCTGCAGCAGATTTCTGAACTTTGATGAAAGGTAAAAAAGCAGAATTAATGAAATAACCAGAAATAACAATGAAGCTAGTGTTACATCTTCTTTACC
>SLOJ01000028.1 GCA_007132585.1 Bacteroidales bacterium
CAGAATGATATAACAGAGGTTTAATACCAAACCGGTCCCTGGCAATCAACAGAGATCCGTCTTTTTTATTAAAAATGGCAAAAGCAAAAAAGCCCTGCAGGTCATCAATACCCGCGGGCCCTTTTTCAATGATCCACTTAAGAAGAACTTCGGTATCGCTTTGGGTGCGGAAGCTGACTCCGTTATCCAAGAGTCGTTTACGCAACTGCCTGAAGTTATAGATCTCCCCATTGTAAATGATCACATTCTCTTCCGATTCGTCCCGGAAGGGCTGATTAGCAGCTTCAGAAGTATCAATAACAGAAAGACGACTGTGCCCCAGTGCAACATGCGAACGACAATAATTTCCCTGAACTTCCGGTCCGCGCTTTCTCAGGGTTTCCAGTGCAGAATTTATAAGGGGAGCAGGTTGCCCCAAAGGCTCGTTAAAAGAATAAATTCCGCATATTCCGCACATTAGGAAGGGTTTGGGGTTTAGGGTTTAGGGTTTGTGAATTGACCATTATCAAGACCTATATAGGGTTGACCGTTCTTGGTACCTGGGCTTATATTTTTATTTTCCATATTGCTTTCTAATCCTGATTTTTGTATTTAAAACTCCCATGCTTCTGACTAATCAGAAACGGGGGATAAATTGATTTAATCCTATCAACTTATAAACCTATAAGCACCTAAACCCTTATAAATGGATAACTTCGCCATAAGCAGCCGCAGCAGCTTCCATCATGGCTTCGCTCATGGTGGGGTGCGGGTGAACAGCTTTGATGATCTCTTGACCTGTCGTTTCCAGTTTACGCGCTACAACTGCCTCGGCAATCATTTCTGTTACATTGGCACCTATCATATGAACTCCCAGCAACTCGCCATATTTGGCATCGAAGATCACTTTCACAAAACCATCTTTACTGCCTGCAGCACTTGCTTTTCCGGATGCGGAGAATGGGAATTTGCCAACCTTGAGTTCATAACCTGCTTCCTTGGCAGCCTTTTCGGTATATCCTACTGATGCTACTTCCGGACTGCAGTAAGTACACCCTGGTATATTATTGTAATTAATGGGTTCGGGGTTATGTCCGGCAATCTTTTCCACACATGCAATTCCTTCTGCAGAAGCAACGTGTGCGAGTGCCTGTCCGGAAACCACATCACCGATAGCATAATACCCATCTACATTGGTACGGTAAAACTCATCTACTTTAATTTTGTCCTTTTCTACCTTGATCCCCGTTTCTTTCAGTCCGATTCCTTCAATGTTGGCAGTAATACCCACAGCTGATAGCACAATATCAGTTTCAACTATCTCTTCTCCTTTGGGGGTTTTAATTTTTACTTTGCACTTTTTGCCTTTGGTGTCCACTTCTTCAACAGTAGATTTCGTCATTACCTTCATACCGGCTTTTTTGAAGGAACGTTCCAGTTGTTTGGAAATGTCTTCATCCTCCACCGGAACAATGTTTGGCATAAATTCCACTAATGTAACTTTCGTACCGATTGCATTGTAAAAATAAGCAAACTCAGAACCAATAGCTCCTGATCCAACCACAACCATACTTTCAGGTTGCTTATCAAGAACCATTGCCTTTCTGTAGCCAATAATCTTCTTACCATCCTGTTTCAAGTCAGGAAGTTCGCGTGAGCGTGCACCTGTGGCTATGATTATATGTTCTGCTGAGTATTCTTTTGATTTACCGTCTTCGGATTTTACTTCTATTTTTTTACCGGGCAGCACTTTTCCTGAACCTGACAGGACATCTATCTTGTTCTTTTTAAAAAGAAACTGAATACCTTTGCTCATTCCGGCAGCCACTTCGCGACTTCTTTTTACCATTGCGGTAAAATCAGCCTTAGGCTCGGTATCAATGGAAACACCATAATCTTTTGCGTGGGTAAGATATTCAAATACATTGGCACTTTTCAATAATGCCTTAGTCGGTATACAGCCCCAGTTCAGACATACCCCGCCCAATTCGGCTTTTTCCACAACGGCTACTTTCATCCCCAGCTGAGATGCACGAATGGCCGCAACATATCCTCCCGGGCCACTTCCTAAAACGATCAGATCATAATTCATTTCTTATAAATATTTAGATTGTATAATTTTTCCTAAGCGAAATTAAAAATTTTTCACTGATAAATCGTGTTTGCAGGAAATGTACTTTTTTAAAAGAAAGAATTAATTGCAGCAAGTTTCCGAAACGACATACAGAAAAAAACATGAAACGATATAGTGTTACAGTATAATTATGTGCAAGATAATCAGGTAGTAACCTTGGTTTCATTGAGTTTGTTCCTGGACTGGCATAGTCTGGATATAAATTCCGGATCCTTTTCAGCAGCGTTACCCACCACAATAATATCAGCTCCTGCATCCCATAATTTTTCAGCTTCCTGAGCAGAACGAATACCTCCACCCACCACCAAGGGGCAGTCGACATTATTCTTCACCTGCCTGATCATTTCAACTGAAACGGGCTTCATTGCACCGCTTCCTGCATCCATATAAATGAGTTTCAGGCCAAGCATCTCTCCGGCCAATGCAGTAGATGCAGCAATATCAGGTTTATCGTAAGGAATAGGCAGTGTATTGCTCATATAGGCAACAGAGGTGATTTTCCCGCTTTCAATAAGCATATACCCTGTAGAGATTATCTCCAGACCCGATTCTTTCAAATAAGGTGCAGCGATAACATGATTTCCAATAAGCAACTCCGGGTTCCTGCCCGATATCATACTCAACAACAGAATGGCATCAGCATCCGGATATATCTGCATATTGTTTCCCGGAAAAATAATTACCGGAATTTCAGTGGTCTGTTTCAATATTCGAATGCAGGTACCCATAAAATCATTTGTAAGCAAGCTTCCACCAGAAAAAATATAATCGGCCTTATACTTATTGGCCAGATTCGAAAACTTCAGTACATCTTCTTCATCCGCCTTATCAGGATCAATTAAAACTGCGAGTTGACGGACTCCTTGGCTGGAAAATGAAGCGATCTGGTGGTAAATAGGATTGTGCATTTTAGGTGGATGAAAGAGTGTTTTTTTCCTGTAAAGGTAATAATTCAGGAAATTTTATTTGTCAAGAGCATAGGCAAGAATATAATCATCCAGTAATTGATATTCAATGGGAAAGATTTTCTCATCATAATCGGTTTTAATAGTACCATATACCAAACCATGGTCTTTAACGGCAAATGGCTCAATGTAAATATGTTCTCTAAACAGGATATCGCGCTTACCATGCAGTTTATAAAGAGTTTCCTTTGCAGCCCAAATCACATAAAGTTGTTCAACTGTCAGGCTATTGCTGTTTTCATGAATCTCCAATTCATTTAAAAATTTATGGCTGATGCGTTTGATCTTTTCTTCCATTCTTTCAATATCAATACCTACAGTATACTTCGGACTTGCAATGAGAGCAGAATATTTCCCGGAATGGGAAACGGAAATATGACGTACCCCATTGTTCAGATAGGGTTTACCATATTCATCGTAGGTGATTGCACTAAGTTCATGTTCCCTTACAAGATATGGAAGAATCATACGGTAAGCAAGCCAGTGCCGTTTGCGGGTGGGTGTTTTCAGGGATGAGAATATTTTTTCTTCATCTTCTGAGAGATTAATCTGTGTATACAACTGTTCCACAGTTTCGTTGATCTCCCAAATGCCTATTGCAGCATCCTGAACAAATTTTTTTAAAAACAGACTCATACCATTTTTTTCAGAAGACGATGCAATTTTTAAAAAGATTCTTTTACTGAAAACATAAAAAATGCTTCTTTGCATCGACCCTATTGAACCTATTACTGGTCGAATTTGTATCTTAATTATAGCTTGTCAGGCTTTTTTCACTTTATCATTAAAGTGTTAACTTTGCAAAATTAAAAAATTTAAATTACAAAACAGAATGGAAAAAGTTTTAACAGAAACACAACTACCATATAAAGTAGCTGATATCAGCCTTGCAGAATTTGGCCGCAGGGAGATTGAGATCGCCGAAAAGGAAATGCCCGGGTTGATGGCTCTGCGTGAAAAATACGGAAAAGAAAAGCCCTTAAAAGATGTAAGGATCATGGGTTCATTGCATATGACCGTGCAAACCGCGGTTTTAATAGAAACCTTGACTGAATTGGGTGCCAACGTGCGCTGGGCTAGTTGCAATATTTTTTCTACACAGGATCATGCCGCCGCAGCTATTGCCAAAAGGGGTATTCCTGTTTTTGCCTGGAAAGGCGAAACCCTTGAAGAGTACTGGTGGTGCACCGATCAGGCACTTACCTTCCCCGACGGTGAGGGGCCCCAGCTTATTGTTGACGATGGTGGAGATGCTACTCTGCTTATTCACCTGGGATATAAAGCCGAAGAAAATGCTTCTATTCTTAATAAAGAACCGGGTAGCCGTGAAGAGTTGGAAATATTAAAACTTCTGAAAAATACACTTGAGAATGACAACCAAAAATGGCATCGTATGGTGAAAGACTGGAAGGGTGTTTCTGAAGAAACGACTACCGGTGTGCATCGTTTATACCAAATGATGGAAAAGGGCGAATTACTGGTTCCCGCCATCAATGTGAATGATTCTGTTACCAAGTCAAAATTCGACAATCTGTATGGTTGCCGTGAGTCGCTGGCCGATGGTATCAAAAGAGCTACCGACGTTATGATTGCCGGAAAAGTTGTGGTGGTGTGCGGTTATGGCGATGTGGGCAAAGGTTGTGCTCACAGTATGCGCGGATATGGAGCACGGGTAATTGTTACGGAAATAGATCCCATTTGTGCCTTACAGGCAGCCATGGAAGGTTTTGAAGTAAAAACCGTGGAAGATGCACTGGATGAGGGAAATATATTTGTAACCGCAACAGGTAACAAGGACGTTCTTACCGTTGAACACATGAAACAGATGAAAGATCAGGCCATTGTATGCAACATCGGGCATTTCGACAATGAAATTCAGGTTGACAAACTTGACCAAACACCCGGTATTCAGAAAATAAACATCAAGCCACAGGTTGATAAATATATTTTTCCCGAAGGACACGAAATCTTTATGCTTGCAGAAGGTCGTCTTGTAAACCTGGGTTGTGCCACCGGGCACCCATCATTCGTTATGAGCAACTCATTTACCAACCAGGTGGTTGCACAAATAGAACTCTGGAAAAAGGATTATGAAATTGGTGTGTACCGCCTACCCAAACATCTGGATGAAGAAGTAGCAAGATTGCATCTGGAAAAAATTGGTGTAAAACTCACTAAGCTATCAACCGATCAGGCTGAGTATATCGGTGTTAAAGAGAACGGGCCTTACAAGCCTGAACATTACCGGTATTAGAATAAGATAGTTTAGGGTTTAGTAAAAAATCCTACTCAAACACTTTGAAAAACCGGGAAGCTTTTGTAACTACCCGGTTTTTTTGTGGGTTCTCTTTTTTAATTTGTTACATGAAGATAGGGGTAGCTAAAAGAAGTTCTGTAGGCCCTGAGTGGATGCTTTGATGGGCCTGAAACCGGCGAACCATCTAATAAAAGGAAAACCGACTCGCAATCACTGCCCCTGGCAAGGGGTGGATCTTCTACAATTATTCTGCATTCAGAATATGGATGATAGGGGCAGGCACGATCGAATGCTGTAAATTCATCTTCCTGTGCCCTGTAAATAATAATGCCTCTGAAACCTCCTGTATAATAAGCCCATCCGCCAATACTGTTCAACTCAATATTTCGTGTGGATTCAATATTAACAATAAAGTCAACAGGATAATAGGGAACAGGGTGTCTGTCGTCCTTCGTACATTTCGTACATGAAATCAAAATCACTATTAAAATAACAGGCAGGAAAACCCTTTTCCTTAATATTTTTAAAAATAAAAACATCTGGTTTTCTTTTGATAAATACAAAGTTACTCTGATTTTTTTAACTTTGTTGAAAGTGAATTATTGTACAATACATGTATTATGTTCACCAGATCATTAAAATACCGTGTATTGATCTTTTTATTGGTATTTTTGCCATTATCATCCTGTGGCCCGAAGTATAAAGTAGTAAAGGCAGAACAGCAGCTGGAAAAGAAGACAGAGCAAAGGAGTAAAGAAGGTGAACGAACAATGCGTGCAGCACGAAAAAGGCATGTGCAAATGCAAAGTAAGGATACACAAAAGAGGATGAAACAAACCCGTAGTAAAAGCAAACGGCTTTTAAACAAACAGTGTAAGAAACCGTTTTATGTGCGTTGGTTAAATACTCTAAAGAGCATCAGGAAATAAAATAACTAGATAAATCTTACACATATATGGAAGACTTTTTATATATTTTTCTTGCAGTAATCTGGTTGGTGATAAGTATTCTGGGAGGAAGAAAGAAAAAACAGCAGCAACAAA
>SLOJ01000024.1 GCA_007132585.1 Bacteroidales bacterium
ATTGAAAAAGGAGTACCTTTCAACAATATCATGGCTGAAATATTTTTTTGATACTTAAATTCGAAACTCCCATGCAAATAGAGTCTCAGAAGGAACCCCTTTTTGGTAAAACCCTATCGCAACTTGATGAAGTTGTAAAAGAGCTGGGAATGCCCCGATTTACTGCATCTCAGATTGCCGACTGGCTTTACAAAAAGGAGATCAGCAGCATTGAGGAGATGAGTAATATTTCCAAATCTCATAGAGAGAAGCTCAAGGAGAAATATTCCCTGGGGTTATCAGATCCTGTTAAGGTGCAAACATCGGTTGATGGTACAAAAAAATATCTTTACCGTTCGCATCAGGGCAAATTCATTGAAGCAGCCTATATTCCGGAGCGCAACCGCAATACCCTTTGTGTATCATCGCAGGTGGGGTGCAAGATGGGTTGTTTGTTTTGCATGACCGGAAAGCAGGGGTTCCAGGGCCAGTTAAGTGCCGGAGAGATTGTAAACCAGATCCGAAGCCTGCCGGAGCGTGATAATCTTACCAATATCGTTTTTATGGGCATGGGCGAACCTTTTGATAACCTGGAAGGAGTGATGCAGAGCCTTGAAATTCTTACTGCCGAATGGGGATTTGGCATGAGCCCGAGACGGATAACAGTTTCTACCATTGGAATCATACCGGCCATGAAAGTATTCCTGGAAAACAGTAAATGTCACCTGGCAGTAAGCCTGCACTCTCCCTTTGAAGATGAACGCCGCAAACTTATGCCTATTGAGAATGTATATTCTTTACCGGAAGTATTAAAAACTATCAGGGAATTTCCGCTGGGTAAACAAAGAAGGACATCCTTTGAATATATAGTTTTCAAAGGATTGAATCATAGTCCCAGGCATGTGAAAGAACTTTCCCGTATACTGAGTGGAATAAGATGCCGTATTAATCTTCTGTATTTTCATCCCATACCCAACACCCCCCTGGAAGCTCCTACCGAAGAGATCATGCAGCAATTCAAGGAGGCTCTGGAGGCCAAAGGACTTACCACAACCATTCGCAAATCGCGCGGACAGGATATTTACGCAGCCTGCGGTATGCTTTCAACAAAAGAACTTGAAAAAAAAACGAATACACCCCATGAATAAAAAAAGCCTGCTGATGAGGCAGGCTTTTGGGTTGATAATTCAATATGATTATTCTTCTTCACTTTCCAGCAACTCGCGGACATTCTTTGAAACCTCATTCATTTTTGAACGTGCCTGAGTCAATGATTGTGAAGCCTGGGCAACTATATCATTCCAGTTTTCAATGGATGCATCCTGTACGTTTTTTAATTCTGCCTCTAATAACTCTTGCTGTTCTTTAAGTGCAGCATGAGATTCCTCAAGTTCATCCTTAATATCATCTGATGCTTCTTCTATCTGGCCTTCAACATAATTTATCCGCTCTTCAATATCATTCTTATACTTGTTAAGGTTTTGAATGGTTGTTTCTTTTGCTTCCTTCAATTGTTCTTTTTGAACCTTGTTTTGGCCACCACCACATGACCACATGAAAATAGCAAAGAAAATTACTGCTATCATGGGATAGCTTCCTGCAATAGTTTTTGAAAGTGTTTTCATCTTTATAAGGTTTAGGGGTTGAAAAAAAGAATGTATCATAAATAGTAAGTATATCCTGTATTGCTAAAAGTCAGGGTTTATATAAAGAACTTTCGGATGTAAAGTTTTTATTTTTCAGCTTTTTTTTAAAAAAAAGTGAACCTGTTACGAAAATAAGAAAAATATATGGCTCAGGGAAATAAAAAAGACTTTTACGTCAACAAATTATTTTTAGCGGAAAACCCAATTTGGATAGTTCTCTGAAATTAGTTACATTTGAAACCAATCCCGCGTGTTATAATCATTGCCAGCAAAAATATAATCAGATGACTGATGCTCAAAAAAAACAGGAAATTGAGAAATGGGTAGATGATCACACTGATGATTTGTACACATGGGCATACCATAAAACATCAGACAAGGAAGTTGCCAGAGATCTTACACAAGATACTTTTCTTGCTGCTTTGCAGGGTTTTGATAACTACAAAGGAAACAGCTCTCCAAAAACCTGGCTTTTTGCCATTTTAAAAAATAAAATTGTTGACTACTACAGGAAAAATCTGAAGGAGAAGGTTGTGGGAAGTTATGATAATAACAGGGAAATGTCAGATACCATTTTTGATAAGGGTGAAAAATGGGCCCACGGGCATGTCCCTATAAACTGGGAAACTGATGAATCAAACTTGCTGGATAATGTTGATTTTGTTAAGATTTTAAAACGTTGTCTTGAAATGTTACCTTTGAAATGGTCTCTTGCATTAAAATACAAATTCTTAAGTGAAAAGCAAGGGGTTGAAATTTGTCAGGAACTGGAAATTACGCCGTCTAATTATTGGCAAATGCTTCACAGAGGAAAGCTGCAAATGCGTGAATGTATAGAAAATAATTGGTTTAAAAAGTAACATGGCAAATCTTGTTAACAGCATAATGTTATCATGCCGCAAGGCAACCGAGTTGATCGAGAAAGAACAACTGGTTGGGCTTTCTTTTGGTGAAAGAATGCAACTAAAAACGCATAAAATGATGTGTGATGCCTGCCGGAATTACGAGAAACAATCGGTATTTATTGAGTCTATTCTAAAAAAACTTCCCGATAAACCTGGCGAGGAGCTGAAAACAGAAGCTGAATTTAAGAAAAACATAAAAGAAAAAATCAATAAAAGCTGATTTTACTATTTGTAAATAACGCTGCCAGGTAATAATCTCTTCTAATCCTACTTTTTCAATATGGCCCGTATTTCAATTACCCAACACAATGATTCCAAAGGGAGACTGAAAGAAATTTATGATGATATTTTGAATAAACGGGGCAAACTCGCCGAGGTACATAAAATACAAAGCCTGCGACCTGAAAGTATTGTGCACCATATGGATCTTTACCTTGAAATAATGTTCAGCCGCTCTCAACTGAGCCGTGCTGAAAGGGAGATGATTGCTGTGGTGGTTTCTTCAGCAAATGGATGCAGCTATTGTAAACAGCACCATGGCCAGGCGTTACTCCATTACTGGAAAGATACTGATAAAATTAATAAGCTTCAGTTAAGCCGGTATGATTCATTCCTTTCAACCCGCGAAAAAGCTCTTTGCGACTATGCCCGTTCTCTTACCCTTGATCCGGCCGATCATGAAAAGCATGATCTTACCCAATCTTTAAAGAATGCCGGTTTTTCTGATCATGCAATTCTTGATGCAACCCTGGTTGTTGCCTATTTTAATTTTGTGAACCGCATTGTACTTAGTCTGGGCGTAGAGCTGGAAACGGACTATGGTGCAGGATATAATTATTAGGCTTAAACTGTCAGGAAATCATAATTCCACAGACTGTTTTTTTAGAAAAAAGAACTCAATGAGTTTAATTACTAATTAAGTAATGAAGCTTATCAATGAAGGCTTTAAAATTGTTACATTTTAATTTGATTTAGTTTGTGAAGCTGTTTTCAAAACCTTAAGGGGGTTTTTAAACAGCTTTTTTCATTATTATTATCATTATCATGAAAGAAAGATTACCTATATCAATTGAAAAACTGGCAGAAGAGCTTGGTGAACATACAGTCTGGAATATTGAAACCCTGAGGCAGGTCATTGAACGTATAAATATAAGTGAACAAGATTTGCAGACTTATTCTTTTTTTGATCATCCCGAACATGAAAGCTATGGAAGGAAATTGTTATGGCAAAACGACCTATTCAAAATCATTGTAATGAGCTGGAGCCCGGGAGACTTTACTGCCATTCACGATCATGGAAAAACTCAATGGGGTTGTGTTTATTCCATGGGAAATGCTACGCACCGTTTGTATGAATTTCATAATAATATACTGAAGCTGGTTTCAGAGGATGATTTGTTAAAAGGCACAGTTACCGGTTTAAAAGGCAACTTAATTCATATGATGGGAAATTCAGGAGAAAAAGGGATTATGAGTCTGCACATTTATGGTACAACAATTCCGGGCAGCAAAAATATTTCTGATGATTCAAAAGTTTTTTGCTTTGACAGACAAAAAACCCTTTTTACGCAGGGCCCTGCATTTCTCAGGATGCCTGGGGAACTTTTCTATAAAACAGAAGAATTACCACAAATAGATGAAACTGTTAAAGAAGATTATAATCAGTTAATGGCAATACGAAAAAAGTTAAAAAGCTATTCCTTTTCTTCTGCAGGTTAAAATAAAAACCCTGATCCCACGTATAATCCTCCATTTCCATCCTGGTTTTTTAATGGCAATCCATAATTAACAGATATAACTGTATTTTTGTTAAGAATCAGGTATAAACCCGGCCCGGCACCCATGTGAATGCCTGAATTTTGATATTGCAATTGATTAAGATGTTCTTCCCTGCTAAAACCATAACTATCGGTTACACCTGATATGTCAAACTCATAAGGTTGAGTAATCCATCCTGCATCCAGGAATGCGGAAACTGCAACATCTGCTTTTTGCTTAAAAAGATACGCAGAATACACTATTCTTCTGACTTCAAGGTTGGCTATGGCAAAACCATCAGCCACCATCCGGTTTCTTGATACTCCTCTCAGATTTTGTCCTCCTCCGGGCCCGTCTTCCGTTAAACGACTGTCATAGTAAAACGGGAGAAGATAAAAAGGTATTTCACCATAAACTTTGTTTTGCAGGCTCACTCGATAGGCAAATGTTAACGATGGAGCAATAAGATCAATATATTGACGCCAACTAAAGATGATTTTGCTCCATGAGTTATTGCTTGCAATTGCAGGGGCAGTTTTCAAGACAAGTTCTGCCCATATTCCATCAGTACAATAACACTCTTCGTTGCGGGTATCATATATAATTCCTGTGTTTAGCACCCATGAATTCCCTCCGTTTTTCTGATCTTCAGGTATTATGCCCCAGTTTACATATCTGTCGAACAGATTAGCAACATCGGGCAGGTGTTTGCTTTCATGCTGATTTCTGTTGAGAAGATCCAGATCAAGCCCTCCGGTTTTTATGGAAATATATTTTAATCCTGCCAGTAAACGTAAAGATCGGTCGTGGGTGAGCCATGGTTGAATGTCAAGCCGGATTCTCAGCAAATCACGTGAATGATTGTAAAACAGCCGCGAAACATATGCTTCGTTATCGGGCCTGTCATCAATAACGTCAGGGTTAAAAAAGGAATTATATCCGTTAAAGCCATAGAAATTCAGTGCCTGCTCAGTAAGGTAACTTGCTTCGCCAATTATTCTGACACGCTTAATCAGTTTCTCACTGTCAAATAACATTTGATTGATATTTGATCCCTTTGTGCTGCGGGTTATTCTCAATAAAAGATAATGATCATAAAAAGGGAATCTCTCACCGTTGCCATAATCAAAAAGCTCTGCCAATCCGCCCACCCGTAATCCCAGATCAGAATCATACGATAGTGCCGGCACTATCCCAATAGCAAAACCGGTATTCTTATCATCAGGATTTTTTTGTTTATCCTGCCCATGGAGATGATTAGTAAAAAGCAATAATATTGCATGCAGCATCCAGTTTTTAAGAACAATGCAGAATGAGTTATTCTCTTTCATTTCTTTTAATATGTATAAAAAAAGCGACCATTTAAATTCAATACTTTTTATGGCTGATATATATCAGCACCCGGATAAAAAGCGCCCCAGGCGAACCAGAAACCAAGATAGGATGTTGTAGGGGTTAGTTTTTCCCCTTCTCTTGGACCAGAAACTGCCTGGCCTGAAATATCCCAGACATTTCCTTCATTGTCAGTTAAAATATATGAAGGATGAAATTCTTCAGGAGCTTCTTCAAAACTTAGTAAGGTTCCGTCCTGGGTTTTACGGCTGAAAGAAACGATAAATTGCCGTTCCTGGCTGCCGGCCAAAACAATCTGTTGATTTCTGAATACATCAGAGTGAACGGTCAGATGACCGGGGAAAGAATCAAAACGGTATACCTTTGCTGTTCCATCTTCAATAATACCATGAACCCTTTCTTTTGCAGGCAGCCTGTCATCAAGCGGATTAACCGGGAAAATCAACCTGTCATGATCGGTTTGATAGTTCCCGTAAGGATATCTGTCGTAGTCTCTGCTAAAACCTGTTTCTCTTGAAAGTACAAGAGTATTGGGATACATTTCCTTCCAGGTTTCCCAGGTTGTTTCAAGCAGTTGCCAGGTTTCAGTTTCTTCGCCACGAAGCTCACCATTTACGCATTCCAGAAGCATTTGCGACCAGTTACTGTCAGTAAGCCTGTCATAAGCAATTAAATTGGAGTTATACAATAGTCCTGAAACGCCAAAGGTTGTGGTCTGGCCGTTTATCGTTCTGTTCCAGACAATACCTGTGCCGGTAAGCGGACAGTAATTTATGGCTATGGCTTCACCATCGGTTATTATATCATTTACTATCTCGTGCCAGTTTAATATTGAATGCGGATAGGCACGAATATCATCACCCTGTTTAAAACCCAATACCCTGTCGCTTAAGGTCAAAAATCCTGCTTCATCAGCGACAATGAATTGAGGGCTATCAATAGATGGGATGCCGTCTTTACCCGGGCCGCCGTCAAAAATTTCATCCTGGGGAATACTCCAGTCCCCGCCGGGAAAAAGCCCGTTAATTGCATCTGTTTCGGGTGAACATGCTGTGATTGCTGTAATTGAGCTTGTTATCAATGAAAAAAGTATGCTTTTCATAATTGTATTCTTTTAATGTTTAAAGACAAACAAGATATTGCATTTAAAAAGTTAAAACTTTTGCTCCTGATTTCACATAATCAGTAAGGGGTAAGCCCATGGGTTTTACATCAAATCCCAGGCCCTCCAGTATTTCTGTTACATTGTATGCATCTGCACAAACCACGCATGCTTCTATCAAAACACCATCGGCCTGCATGTCATGGAGTTTCTCCTTTATTTCTGTATTCTCGGCTGTAAGCCTGGCTGAAGGCCCCCAAATAATAAGGGTTACCTCTTCAAACCATTCTTGCTTTTTCGCGGCATGGGTATACATTAAAACCATGCGTTCAGCAAGCATTGGATCATCGCTGGTCCATAATACGAACAATTTATCATCGCATACCTGGGGTTCCGCTTCCTGAGCTTTAGATACCGATATGGTTAAACTCCAGAAAAGTACAGTTAAAAAAATTAAAATTGGTTTCATGTCTCAAAGTTTATAGGTTTATATTTTTTCGCTCATTCTTCTTCTCAAACTGTCAGGCCGTGTTAACATCCTGTTGGTTAGTTGTCACTAATTATTATATGACATTGATTGTTGTTTCCATGATTTAATACTGTATTCTTGTAAAATGAATTATTCCTGAAACCAATAGTATAATACCCATAAGTTTATTGGTATGATTGACTACGATTTGGATGTTTGATAATACATTTTTACTTAGCAGGGAATATAACCAGAGAATGGTCATTTTGCCGGCCAAGATACCCATTACAAGCAAAGCCAGTGAAGCAGGACTGTGAAATTCAAAGCCATAGGTATAAAGAAAAGTAGCCGCAATTAACCAGTATAGAAACACCTGAAGGCTTATAAGATTTAGCAATATACCTTTAAATACTCCTGAAAATCTGACTTTTTGCCTCTTAATATTTTTCTTTTCTTTTGCGAGCAGTAATGCCATGCCGACCAATAGCAAAACTCCGGATATCAGATAATTTATAAATTCATTATTCCCGATTAGCCGGTTAAGTATATTACCCGATATAATAGCAACCAATCCGAAGATTACTTCCACCAGCGCTGCACCTAATGCAATATGCATAGCTGGTTTATGACCCCGGTGAATTGTAGTTTCAATTACCGAAAGGTTAACCAGTCCCAGGGGCACTGCACCTATAATTGCGATTATAATGGCTATTATAAATATCATGATGGTTTTTTTGTTTTATAATTACAGTCGCAACTTCTTGAAAACCTGACAAAAAATACTTGTGAGTTTATTGAATTGCCCATCATCATGGCCTGATGATTTCAGTATATTTTTGGTTATTGGCATGCTTGCCATGTAACTTCATATGATCAATCTTTGGTTTAAGAAAACTACCCCCATCAAATTGAATAAAAATGCTTTTCAATGAAATCTGCTTGTATTCCCTGAAAAATATCACCTGATATTTTTTTGTGAGATTATCCTGTACGAGGTAGAACTTCTCATCAGGTATAGAAACAAATTGAAATGGATAGGCCTGAAGTGAACGGTCAAAGGCTTCAAAATGTAATCCGTAACCAAATCTTTGTTGAATTCTGGTCAATGGAGCTTTTTCTCCTTTTTTTGTGTGTTTGATCCAACCAGGCAGGATTGGGTCATGGGGATCAGGCTTGCCTTCTGATTTTATATTCAGGTAATAAACTACAATATTGGCATCACGACTCCGGTCAATATGAAAAAGTATTGGTTGACCGGTATCTTCAGAAGCAAATAAGTGCCCGTAATTATTAGTATTTACCAGAAAAAGCAGCATAGTAATAAAAGTTATCCGGGTCATGTTGTGCTTTCTTTTGCTTATAATGTATTGATTCATAGCATTTAATATTTATAACAAATTTGGGTTGATTGAACAAATGATTGGTGATTGCAAAGACGCAGTAAAATGATTTTCCTGACAATACCCGACTAATTGAAAAAAATTTAGTTGTGTATGTCAGGTATTTCTGATTTTCGCGTCTGTTCAGTCAGTATAAATTTTCAGACGTAATAAAAATGAGCGACAAAGCACTTATAAATCAATTATTCCAAACCATTGATGATTATACCCGGAATGATCAGAAAAAAGAAGGCACTCCGGTTGTGGACTTTAAAACCCCCGATGAGTTACAACAGCTTATGGATTTTACAGTTAAAGATGAGGGTATATCTCATATAAAATTTAATGAGCTCATGCAGCAATACCTTCAATACTCTGTTCGTACCGGGAATAAACAGTTTATGAACCAATTGTATGGGGGATTTAATTTGCCGGCATTTATTGGTGAAGTTTTAACCATATTGGCCAATACATCTATGTATACTTACGAGGTAGCTCCGGTTGCCACAATGATTGAGAGGGAGATGATCAGCCTGATGAATAGTTATACAGGTTATTCGCAAGGCGATGGTGTATTTCTTACCGGTGGCAGCAATGCCAATCTGGTAGCCATGTTCTCGGCACGTAATCGTAAAATACCTGCATCACGGTTTGATGGAATTGATCGCAGTAAGCACCTTACGGCTTTTGTAAGTGAACATGCTCATTATTCTTTTGAGAATGCTGCCAACATGCTGGGCATTGGAGCACATAATGTAATTAAGATACCTGTTGATGGGCATGGACACATGATACCTGATGAACTGGATAGGGCAATAAATTTTTCTTTGCAAAAGGGAGAAACTCCTTTTTTTGTTGGGGCTACCTGTGCTACAACGGTTCTGGGCGCATTTGACCCATTGGATGAGCTCGCAGAAATTTGCAGTAAACATGATATCTGGCTTCATGCGGATGGGGCCTTTGGCGGTTCACTTGTACTAAGCCCTGAAACCAAACATTTATTCAGGGGAATTGAAAAAACAGATTCCTTTGGGTGGAATCCGCATAAACTTATGAATATTCCCCTTGTAGCTTCAGTATTGCTGGTAAAGCAGAAAGGAACGCTTCATTTTAATCTTACAGATATCAATACCGACTATATCTTTCACAACAATAATGATGTGGAAGATCTTGGGAAAAAATCCATACAGTGTGGCCGACGGGTAGATGCCGTTAAGCTATGGTTTGCCTGGAAATACTATGGAAAAAAAGGATACGCAAAGCGTATGGAGAACCTGTTGAATATGGCCCGTTATGCAGAAGAAAAAGTGAAAGATCATTCACGCCTCGAGCTTTTAGCTCCCCGCCAGTCGCTAACGGTTTGTTTCAGGTATAAGCCAGGGTATAAAACCGATTTGAATGATTTTAATTTCAGACTACGGGAACAGCTCCGGAAAAGCGGCAAGAGTATTGTAAATGTTGCCTGGCTTGATGATACACTCACTATCAGGTTAATAATGGCCAATGCTGAAACGCAGAAAGATGACGTAGACAGGTTTTTTGAAAATTTACTGGTTTGTGCCGGCGAACTTGAAAATACCTTATCCCGGCAAATTATAGCCGAATCAGTTTAATGCATAGTTTAATACTTTACCGGTCCATTTAAATTATAAGCGAATAAAAACTTATGATACGGAAGCGTATAAAAAAGAAAAAAGAATTGCCGGATTTTGCCATTGCCCTTGCCTGGCCACAAACGTTATGTAAGCAGGCAGGTGGCTGGTACGATGTTGTTATGAAATGGTTTGGCATTAACCGTAATTATTTTTATCGTGCCGGCCATGCTGCTATCGTAATTATAAACAGCAATGACGGGGTATGCCATTATTTTGATTTTGGCAGATATCATGCACCTTTTGCCTATGGAAGGGTGCGCAGTGCCGATACAGATCACGAGCTGGAAATGAAAACCCGTGCTGTTTTTTCTGAAGACAAAACCAGGCTTTTGAATCAGGAAGAAATACTACATGAGCTGTCAGGTAATGATGCATGTCACGGAAGTGGACCCTTGTATGGGGCAGTAACACCCGTTAATTTTTCAAAAGCATATGATAAGGCACTGGATATGCAGCAAAAAAGTCCATGGCCTTATGGGCCGTTTGTTGTAGGTGGTACGAATTGTTCACGATTTGTTAGGACAATCCTTTTAAAAGGTATTACCCAGCCATTTCTCCGTTTTAAAGTCAGATTCGCAGTTCCTTATACGCCCACCCCTTTAAACAATGTAAAAAATCTGGGAAAATATATGAAAGTGCTACCGGGTACTTTTCATTCCGGTCATCTTAATGTAAATAACACAAAAACAGTATCATATGCATGACCTCTCTTTTATGAAAAATACGTTGCTTGAGCCTGCAGAACGGCCGGGTAACATTAATCCAAATGCACGCTGGCTCAGCGGCGAAGGTGCCGGCTCATGGTTTGAAATAATTTCTCATACAAATAAATTATTTGAAATAACACGTTTCAACCCCGAAGGAATACCAGAATGTGCAAGTTTTTTTGAATGTCTTTCCGATGAAGTTTTTTATCCTGAGAAACCTTACAGTATTGTTCATCTCAGTCATTGCAAAGAAGTTAATGTTATTCAGGAAAACAAACGTTTTGTTTTTATAAGGGAAGAAAAAATTTTATAAAAAGTGTAAGGAATGAATAATAGTACGACGATTGTATAAAGAAAATAAAAGTTTAATCAAAAAATTATAATTGCTATGAAGACAAAAATCATTTTACAATCAATTTTTATGCTGGCCCTTATAACAATTGTTACAGGCTATCCGGCAAGTACGCACAATCATGAAAAACTTAATGTGCATGAAGGTAGCTTTGATTCAGCCCTGAAATATGCAGCTGAAAATAATAAGCCTGTTTTTGTAAAAACTTTCACCGAGTGGTGTGGTTGGTGCAAGCGAATGGATGCCAATACACTAAGTGATCCTGATGTGATTGCATATTTGAATGAGCATTTCGTAACACTGAAAATAGACGCAGAAGACGGTGAAGGACCTGATTTTGCAGAAAAATACGATGCAAAAAGGTATCCTACTATTCTTTTCTTTAATGCTGATGGAGAAATTGTACACAAATTCAGAGGGTATAAAAACTCAAGGAACTTTTTAGCAGAGGCTGCTGATGCGCTTGAAAAATATAATGGACAATAACTTATACAATAACAGAAATGAAAAAGAAAATGTTTTACAGGATACTCCTGGTAGTAATTGTACTTGCCGCAGCAGGTGGAATATATGCTTATTATCTGTGGAATATGCCTCATCGTGATGTTGCGGCTGCAGAAATAGATTATCATATTGAAGCCACTGAACTGGTAAATGAATATCTGGCAGATGAACGAACTGCCAATATGAAATATCTTGACGAGTCTGGCGACTCAAAAATACTTGCTGTTACAGGCACAGTGCACTGGGTAAGTAAAAACATGAATGATGATGTAGTTGTAATCTTGAAAGAAGCAGGAGAAAAAGCCGGTGTTCAGTTTACATTTAGTCAGGATGCCGGAAATGATGTTGCCGGCTTACAAAAGGGTGATATCGCTACAATCAAAGGTGTTATTCGCTCAGGTGCCAAATATGACGAAATAATGGACCTTTATCTGGATGCCATAGTTGACAAAGGTTTATTAATCTCACAAAATTAATCTATAACGGGATGATCGAATTCCGACAGATTAAATAATTTAATTAATAACAGATTATCAATAAAAATCAAAAATTTAAAAAATCTTATTATTATGAAAAAGATCACAATTTTAATTACTGTAATAATGCTGAGTATTCCTGTTTTGGTTGATGCACAGTCGCGTTTTATAAGCCGTTCAGGACATATTAATTTCTTTTCAACCACACCCGCGGAAGATATTTCTGCAGATAACTTTAATGTAACAAGCACCATAAACACTGAAACCGGTGAAGTTATGTATACAGTGCCAATGCAAAGTTTTGAATTTGAAAAATCTTTGATGCAAAGACATTTTAATCAACGCAGATTTTTAAACACCAGGAATTATCCCCATGCTCGTTTCCAGGGTAAAATAATTAATTTTGATGAAATAGATTTTGATACCAATGGTGTTTATGATGCAGTTATTGAAGGGCAAATGACAATTCGTGGAGAGACCCAGAATATAAAAGAGACAGGCACAGTTACCGTTGAAGGTGATAAAGTTACAGCCATGTCTAAGTTTGGTGTCAGGTTAGAAGATTATGGGATTACATTTTCAAGAGGAAAACCTGCCAGTAATATTGCTGATGTAGTTCAGGTAACTGTTAATACAGAATACCTGGTTGATCATGATTAGTTTTGTTTGATTAAGTTTTTATCGTTTGATTTAAAAAACCTGGAAGGTTTCATTCTTCCAGGTTTTTTATTATCTGTAAAGAGACTTTCTTGAAATGCAGATAGTCTGATTCATTAATATTTCTCAATCCTTTTTCAATGGTTCTTTGCGCAGGGAATTTAAGTTTACCGAATAATTCTTTTCCTGTGCCGGTAAGTTCAATATTATTGTACCTTTTATCTTCTTTTCCCTGGCTCCTGCTTATCCAACCGTTTTTCTCCATGCGGTCAAGTGTGCGCTTTACAAATACTTTTTCCAGTCCCAGGAATTCACTGATCTGCTTTTGTGTGCAGGTTTTTTTATGTGAGAGATAGGATAATATGCTCCACTCTGCAATATTTATTTTCAGCCCGATCCTTTTAAATTCTTCCAGAAGGGTTTTCCCGAAAGCTTTATTCAGATCTTGTGTTAATTTGCCGGGTGAATTTTGAAAAGTATATGGCATAATTTTTTTGAGCCAAATTATAAATTATTAGCGTAATTAAAACCATGATTATTAATTACTACAAAAAAAACTATTCATATTTGATTGCTGATGCCGGATTTTGCAGTGCCGCACGTGTAGACAAGGAAAGAATTGTTGCTGCAGCAATAATTGTTATGATCAAAAGGGTTATAATAATATGGACGGCTCCAATACTTATATGGTAGGCATAATTGCTCAGCCAGCGATCCATAAATGACCATGTGAACGGAAACGCAATAACTGCAGCCAGCAATATCCATCTCAGAAATTCATGTAACAGCATGAAATTGATTTGTAATACACTTCCGCCCAGTACTTTTCGAATGCTTATCTCTTTTCTTCGCTGGTTTACCATAAACGAGGTAAGTCCAAATAATCCAAGGCAGGATATCAGGATGCAAAGCAAGGCAAACCCCATGAATATTTGCATAGTATTGTTCTCTGTGCGGTATTGACGGGCCAGCAGTTCGCTCAAATAGTATCCCTGGAAATAATAACCCGGGAAGTAACTGTTGTATTCTGACTCTATTCTTTTCATTACTTTTGAAGGACTGGCTGATTGATACCTGACATTTATTACAGGCATTTCACCCGGGTTCCAGTAATAAACTGCAGGCTCAATGGTGCTATGGAGTGAATAATAATGATAATCCTCAATTACACCAATAACCGTAAAATAATCATATTCTTCAAAATCATTATTAAGGATGCGCTTCCCAATGGGTTCGTCCCAACCCAGGGCGCGTTGTGCAGCCCTGTTGATGATCATAGTTTGCTGTGGATCAGTACCAAATTCATGGCTGAAGTTGCGACCTTCTGCAACAGTGATTTGCATAGTGGGAAAAAAATCCGGATCCACATAACCATATCTGGCCATGAGAGTTACAGGGATTGTATCAGCTGTTTGAATGGTGCTTTGTCTGCCAGCAACACCATTATGGCCACTGGAGATGCCTGCCGAAACTACTTCAGGTATCTGCATCAAAACGTTACGAAAACTGCCAAGCTGTTCATAGTCAGATGTCTGTCGGTTAATTATGGTCACAATGTTTTCTTCATTATACCCAAGGTCTTTTTTTTGCATATGATTAACCTGATGCATAATTACTGCTGTGGTAAGTATCATTGCAGAAGAAATGGCGAATTGAAAAATAACAAGAACTTTCCTTAGTACAGCAGATTTGGGTTTTCCGCCGCCATTGCCTGCTCTGAGAACATTACCCGGCTGGAATCTGGAGAGATAAACTGCTGGATAAAAACCTGAAATCGTTCCAACGATTACCAGAATTGCCAGCAAACCCACATTAAAAAGAATATTTCCAGTAAAGTTTATTTTCAGTTGTGTATTGAGTAACTCATTATAGTAGGGCAATATGAGTTCAATAATACCTAAAGCAGTAATAATGGCAAAAAATGTCAGCAGCATTGATTCTCCTATAAACTGAATTGCCAGTTTGTTGCGGCCGGCTCCCAGTACTTTTCGTAGCCCAACTTCTTTGGCTCGTTTTGCTGAATTGGCTGTGGCCAGATTAATAAAGTTAATGCAAGCTATAGCAAGAATAAGCAAAGCCACTATACTAAATATTAAAATGTTGTTTATGCTGCCTTCGTGTGTGCGCATGTGAAATTTTATATTCCCCGAGCGGAGAAAGATATCTTTGATGTTTTGGACATAAAAGGTGATCCTCATGTTTAAGTTGGGGTCTTCAATGACAAGGTTTTCATATTTTTCATTAATCAGGCTTTCCAGTTCATGTATATCTGTTCCCGGCTGCATTACAATGTATGTTGCAAGTGTATTGTTGCCAAAATGCATAAGATAAGGCGTATTGGGGTCAACTGAAGCAAATGACAACAATACTTCAAACTGAAGGTGGGTTTTGATGTTTTCATTATCAAAAACTCCTGTAACCAGGTAATCCTGGTCTGCCATGCTGAAAATTTCACCCACTGCATTACTCTTGCCGAAGAACTTTTCAGCAGCTGTTGTGCTGATAACAGCCTGATTAGGCTCGTTAAGCATATTCCCGGGATCCCCTCCATGCAAAATCTGGTATCCAAGATGGTTTAAAACATTGCCCTCTGAGAAATAAGAAGCACTTTCCCTGAAAACCTTATCATCTACTTCCACAATAATACCATGCGCATGCATGATGCGAAAACTTTCTTCAACCTGGGGTATATTTTCTTCAATATAGGGTTTCCAGGCTGCACTGGTATAGGATACATGTTGTTTGTCAAGTCCCTCAGGCTCCTGGATGCCAACAAGCCTGAAAACTCTTTCGGGGTGGGACAGATGGCGGTCATAGCTCAATTGATCCTGTATATACATGGCTATAAGCAGGAAAGCAGCAATGCCAGCTGTTAATCCAATGAGATTGATTATGGCGAAGGAAATATTTCTGGTAAAAAAGCGGATGGCCGTTTTCAGATAATTTGATATCATATCCTTTCGGTTTTACTGTGTTTTTACCATTGGTACCCAAAAGCATACCAATGTATTTTAGCATCTGAATATCAGAAGTTTGAAATCATTTTCCTGCTTTGAATATATGATTCGTTGTTCATAAATGATCAGAATTGTCCGCAAATGAACGGGAATATTTTTTTGGCGAATCAATCTTTTTTTTGCTTTTGATATGAAATATAATCAGTTACTCTTTTGTTGAATCCGGATTGTATTTTTCGTGTAATGAGATGATCGGGATCAAATTCCAGATCATTAATCTGATTTACAGGCAACACCTTTCGTGATGTACCTGAAATAAAAACAGCTTCCATTATTACCACAGAGCGGGCAGGTACTTTTTCTTCAATCACATCGATCGATAACTCCCGACAAATATTCATAATGTGTTTGCGGGTAATTCCCGGTAATACATCCTGCAGGGGAGGGGTTATGACTTTTTCCTTTCTAATAAAGAACACATTTGAACGACTGCCTTCTGTAATGCATCCTTCTTCATCAACGAGCAGGGTTTCATAAACATCCCTTTCCTGTTTCATTTTATTTGTAGCCCTGCGCAATTCCACATCCATTACTTTAGCATTGGGGTTTATGCGTATACCTTTAAAAAGAGATACAGGCACACCCGATTTATATTGTTCCTGAGTTGGATACTGATGCTCTGAAATATATACCAGAAACTGCGGTCCGGCTCCCTGATTTTGGTATAATACAATTTTCATGTTGCCTTCATATAATTGATTTGCATCAATTACTTCATAAACATAACGTTTCATCTCTTTTGATGAGAACTCATGGCAATGTTTCGACAGTTTGCAGGTATCCTGAAGTCTTTGCAGGTGATCTTCAAGAAAAAGAGCTACTTTATCAATTACTCTGAAAACTTCGTAAATATAATGTGGATGATTAAGGAAGGAATCGTCAAAGTGTGACGTATCGGTTAAAGTTCCGTTATGGATATACAGATTTCCCAGGCATTCCTGCATGACAGAATTTTTGCTGCAAACCTAAAGAATTAATCCCATATAATCTGCACAATAATTTCATTTCTGCGGTTCCAGAATTTATAGGGGCTGTTGTAACCCAAAAAACGGAAGTTACCGATGGATGTAATATTATTGTCTTTCAGATATTTGAGCAATTTCTCACTTTCTTCTTTGATCTTTTCATCGCTGGCATAGCCCCCGAAGGTAAGTGCAGCCACATACTCAGGTTTACTTTCTTCGAGAATTACTGCTTCGCTTGATGGTTCAGGTAAATCATCGTATTCATACTCTGAAGGCATTACAAAGCTCATTTTCGAACCGTCCCGCCCGATATCCATATGAACGGGAGCAGTCATGGCTATTTTTTTACCATCGGTATTATCACCGAAAATATAGGATGCCAGGGTACGAAACCCTGGTGAGCTGAGCTCGCGATAACTATTGGCACGGCTGTGCACAGTTGCCATTAATGCCGGAGGGTAATACCTTACTTCAAAGCCGGGAAATTGCTGTACCAGGGTGTACTTTTGTTGTTCTGTCTGTGCTTTGGAAGTTCCTGATGCCATAAGTAAGAGTGTTACTATGATTAAAGCAATATGTTTTGTCATAACAGTATTGTACTATTTATTCACTTTTAACTGCATAAACAAGAAAATCATAAGAAGGTTTTAAATGGATATCAAATAAAAAAGCCCGGCATGACCGGGCTTTTTCTGGATGCGTTATAGGTTTATTTTATTACTTGCAAACTTTCACGTCAAGATGTACAACATAGTAAGCATAATTTGGAATCTCAACAGTTAGCTCATTGCCTTTGTAGGTAGTGAATTGACCGGCGGGTGGCCTTGATGCAGGTAAATGACCATCGCAATAACCCTGGATTTTCACCGCTTCACTCACGTCCTGGAGAATCATATTGCTACCCAGTTCAATTATTAGTTCAACATTTTCGGTGCCATTTACAGGATTGATCTCTACATAGGCTCCTTCCACCAGTTCCTGACCAGCATAAATGGGGTGCTGGGATTTGCTGGTATTATCAATATAATACCACCATGCTGCACCACCGCCTGCGTCAGATCCTGCAAAGGCTGTCTCATTGATCCATGTGCAATCCGTTTCATCACCATCGCATAAAGGAATAAAGTATATGTTTTCTTCTTTGAAACTTTCGGGTAGATTCACATATCCTTCATTATTGTCTTTAATAGTGAATATGATATCATTGAAGTCTAAGTCACCTCCTGGCAGGAGAATATCTTCAAATGTAAGTACCAGTTCGTTGCAGCAGTTCTCAAGGAACAGAAGATGTTGCTGCATGGCATTGTCATTTAAGTGATAATCGGTATAATGGGTATAGATGCCATTAACAATCTGACCGTTTTGCCAGCCCTTGGCCGTTAAATAAAAACCAATAACAGTATTAGCCGGAAAGTTTCCTAGAAATACCATATCACCCTGGTTTAAATTACCACCGCTACCGGCCATAGATGCATTCGGAAAAATTACATTTTTCTCAATATCATTAACAGATTGGGGTTCATTGCCCAGTTCGTATGTATAGTAGCCAAAAGTATTTGTCCAGCCTGCACCTTCCCAAATAAACTGGATCCATACATCTGTCTGTTTATTTGTAATAATTCTTAGTTCATTTTCCCCATCAAATAAGTAAGGATGAGCTATAGTTGCATCTTCTGTTTCAGGAAACATCTCAATGATATCATCAGCCAGGGTTTCACAATATTCGCCTGGCTCAACGGGTGGAATTATTATCTCTTCAAAGGTGAGGATCTTTAAACCACCCAGACCTGATGCAACAAAAACAAATTCATTTTTCGATTTTACAAAGTTGGAAGAAAGCGGGCCACCAAAATCAAAGTACCCATATTCAACAAACGTATTTTCTGACTCGCCGGCAACTCTGATGCCTGCACCACCGTCAGCAATAAACAACAACCCATTGAATGATACAGAATTGGTCACGAAATCTTCATCATTTGAGCCTTCCTGATTAAGGGGCCTGTCAAGGGTTTGCAAAACAGACAGGTCGCTTTTGTCATAAATATAAACGCCACCGCGGTTTAATGCTGCGAATAAGTAATAATCAGAAACATCCAAATCAGCTTTTGATCCGTTTTGCAGATAATTGGGATCAATGCCTGTGTCAAATCCATTGAGTGTGAAAATTCCTGACGATGTCAATACATACACTTCGTCATCTGCAACAACTGATCTTGCATCACTGAAAGAAGTAAAAGTGTCTTCACCTGTTTCATCAATTACAGTTAAACCGCCTGTATCGCCACTTACAACATAGATCATGTTATCTTTTATATCCATGCTCATAGCCGAAAACGAAGGCAGGTCGTTTATATTCATAATATCATTGATCTGATCATAAGATCCGATGAATGCACCTTCAGCATATTGGCCTGCAAACCATATAAGATCGTTGTTCCGCCCTATGGTATTAATATCTTTATTGTCGAATTCGATGGTGCTGATAATAAATGGACTTTCCGGGTTAGTGATATCTATGATATCAATGGCTCCAAGGTTCTGGCTGCCTCTCATGTTATAGGATACAAAAGCCCTGTTTCCGAAAATCTCTACATGTGTGGCCTGCACAATCTGCCCATCAATTGTGGGTGCATCTACTTCGGCAACTAATGTAAATTCATACATAATTACAGGATCACCTGGTTGAGATTTCATGCCAAACCCGGGAACAAGAGGAACTCTTTGATTTTTTAAGGTAACTCTGTTGTTTTTGGTTTCAATGGTTTTGTCGTCTCCGTCAAAATCTTTTTGACAACCCATGAAAATTACCAGAAATGCAATGAATAGTAACTTAATGTTTTTCATGATTTTATTGTTTTTTTTTTGAATCCTTGTTAGTTAAAAAAGTACTAAAGTTGGTGCTGGTTCTATTTTATGTATTGCAAATATAACAAATTTGCCCATAAAAATATGTTTTAACCATACAAAAATAATAAAAATAAAGATTAAAACACATAAATTGAAATTATTTCACCCGGTATATGATAATTTTTATCTAAGCTCTGCCTGTATCAACCTCCCCCTGATCTGGCAATAAGGTTTAATGATCTCTAGAATTAATTTCCGTATATTGTAAGGGAAGGCAAAGATAGAAAAAAGTTATAAACAATAGGTTTACTGATCATTAAAGATTGATGGTTTAAACAAAAAAATATTATATTTTGTAGATTTTTAGGAGTATCCCTGAAATTTTTGCTGATCAGTATTTTTCAATACAAACTCTGTTACTTTTACCACTAATTTTAAGTAATTCTGAAAAGTTTTTGCAGATTACCGAAACAGTGTCCTAAAACGGTTATCTTTTGCACGTATACGGACAATTACTGACCATCTGAAGTATCAATAATCGTTTTCTGGCATCCCAGCATTATTGTTACCTTCAGATTAACAGGACTTTATGCAAAGTGGTGCAGTTTGTGAGCATCATTGTGAAAATTATTCTTAAAAACCGGAACGCGAAAATGAACTGGAATTATTTAAAAATTGCCTGGCGCATACTTACAAAAAACAAATCTTTTACAATAATCAATATTGCAGGACTGGGATTGGGATTTTCGGTTTCAGTACTCATTATGATCTTTGTTTATCATCAGCTCAGCTATGATAAATTTCATGAAAACTCCCACCGTATTTACCGCATTACCCTTGATGGATCATTTGCGGATGGGAAATTGCTTTCGGCCTCCTTTAGCAGTGGAGATATTGCACAGCATATTGCAGATGAAGTGCCTGAAGCGGAGGAAGTATGCCGTATCTTCAGGGTAGGCATAACGGAGGTAATACATGAGGACAAGCGCTTTACCAACGACAGGGTTTTCTGGGTTGATCCCAATTTTTTCAGTATATTCAGTTTTCCCCTGGTAAAGGGTGATCCTGAAACAGTATTTACAGAACCTTTTAGCGCTGTAATTACCAAAAGCATGTCGGAAAAGTATTTTTCTGATGCTGACCCCATTGGCAAAACTTTGACCATCAGGGGGGATCACTATAACATTACCGGTCTCATGAAAGATCCTCCGGCCAATTCTCATTTGCAGTTCGATATACTGGCATCTTTCAACAGCCTTGTACGACCAGATTTTAATATTATAGAGATGCACGGTGTCTCATTTCCTACCTATATTCTGAAAAGAGAAG